>JBDTWT010000049.1:0-9843 GCA_040006555.1 Chloroflexota bacterium | reverse complement strand
CGTCGCCGAGGTCGAGCATCGCGCGCCCGAGCCCGAGCGACGCGAGCCCCTGCTCGTGCTCGGCCCCGATGTCACGCGCCTCGTCGATGGCCTCGGCATAGTACCGGCGAGCGCTCGACGGGTCGCCCCCGGCCCAGCGGATGTCGCCGATCCGGCGCGCGAGCCGCACGGCCTGGAGGGTCAGCTCGGCGCGCTCGAAGTGCCACAGCGCCCGGTGCGCCCACACGTCCGCCTCCCACCAGTCGCCGTCCTCGATGGCCCGGTCCATCGCCGCGCTGGAGGTAGCGCCCGCGCGTCGGTGGTCCCCCTCACGTTCCGCGCCGAGATACTCAGACGCCAGCTCGCCGCGGGCCAGGCGGAGGGGCAGGTCCGGGAGGCCCTGCCGCGGCGGCCGCGCGGGACCCGGGACCAGGGTCCGAACCGCGGCCACCACCCGGGCGACGATCGACTGCCGGGGCTCTCCCCACTCCGGGTGCGGCTGCGCGGGGCCGGTCATGGCGGCGCGGGTCAGGCCGAAGCGGCGTCGCCGGGCGCGCCCACGGCAGTCGACGCGTGTCCGGGGACGATGAGCAGGGCAGCCACGAGCGTCGTGAGCGGCACGGCGGCGACGATCCCGATGCTTCCGACGAGGGCGCGGATCACCTCGACAGCCACGATCTCGCCGTTCAGCACGGTGAGCGGCGCCTGGGCGCTCAGCGCGAAGAGCAGGAGCAGCGGCAGCCCGGCGCCGAGGTACGCGAGGACGAGGGTGTTCACCGTCGCGGCGATGTGCGAGCGGCCGATGCGCATGGCGCGCCCGATCACGCCCGATCGCGAGGCCATCGGCTCCGCGCGGTGAAGCTGCTCGACGGTGGCGGCCTGGGTCATCGTCACGTCGTCGAGCACGCCCAGCGCGCCGAAGACCGTCGCCGCGAGCAGGATGCCCTGCAGGTCGACGCGCTCGCCGATGAGCGGGATGAGGAACGCGATCTCCTCGCTCCCCTGGATGACGGTGAACTCGGCCGCCGCCGTGAAGGCCGCGGCGAGGACCGCGGTGAGGACGAGCGCCGCCGTCGTCCCGAGCGCCGCCGAGAGCGTCACGCGGCCGGGTCCCTCCGTGAGCAGCAGCGTCGCCACTGTCACCGCGGAGCCGATGCCGACCGCGAGCAGGATCGGGTCGTAGCCGCGCAGCAGCAGCGGCACCACGACCTTGACGACGACTGCGAGCGTCAGCGCCAGCGCCACCAGCGAGCGCGCGCCGCGGAGGCCTCCGACCACCACGACCACGGCCGCAAAGACCGCGGCCACGATGCCGAGGAGCGGGAGTCGCCATGGCTCGGAGATCACCGCGAAGCCGCCCGCCGGGCCGGTGAAGCGCGTCACGACGACCTCGTCGCCGATGGCGTACGGGGCACGGGTCCCGGAGCCCGGAAGCGCCGCCCCGGAGGCGTCCTGGACCACCGCTTCCACCCGGCCGCCCGCATCGGGCCCGTCGATCATCTCCACCGAGAAGCGCGGCAGGCCCGTCTGGTCCGGCGGGAGCTCCTCGACGAGGCGACCGTGCTCGTTCTGCTGGCCGACGACCGGCACGGCATCGTCGGGAGTGAGGTCGGGCATGAGGACGATGCCCGCGAGAAGCAGCCCGCCCACCACGATCGCGATGAGTGACGCGCCGAGGCGAGGACCGTGCGAGTCGTGCACCGAGGACGAGGTGCGGCTGCTCATCGAGCGCCTATCCGACTACGTGCCGGACTCCCACGACTCGCTGTAGGCCTTCTGCGCGTCCGTCATCGAGTCGATGGTGATGCCCATGCTCAGGAGCTTGAGGCGCGCCACCTCGCGATCGATGTCGTCCGGGACCCCGTAAACCGCAGGCTCGAGCTCGTCGAGGTGCGCCCGCATCCACTCGAGGCCCAGCGCCTGGTTCGCGAAGCTCATGTCCATGACGAGCGCTGGATGGCCCTCGGCAGCCCCCAGGTTCACGAGGCGTCCATCGGCGAGGAGATAGAGGCGGCGGCCATCGGCCATCGCGTACTCGGTCGTGAAGGGGCGGACGTCGCGCTTCGAGGTGGACTGCGCCTCGAGCGCCTCGATCTCGAACTCGTCGTTGAAGTGTCCGGCGTTCGCCAGGATCGCGCCGTCCTTCATCAGGGGGAAGTGTGGCGCGCCCCACACGTTGAGGTTGCCGGTGGCGCTGATGAAGACGTCGCCCTCGCGCGCGGCGGCCTCCGCGTTCATCACGCGGAAGCCGTCCATGGCTGCCTCGATGGCCGGAATCGGCTCCACCTCAACCACGACGACGTTCGCGCCCATGCCGTGCGCCCGCGACGCGATCCCGCGGCCGACCCAGCCGTAGCCCCCGACGACCACGGTCTTCCCGGCGAACAGGATGTTCGTGGCGCGCAGGATGCCGTCGATCGCGCTCTGGCCGGTGCCGTATCGGTTGTCGAAGAGGTGCTTGGTGAGGGCCTCGTTGACCGCCACGACGGGGTAGCGCAACTGCCCGGCGGTGGCCATCGCTCGCAGGCGGATGACGCCCGTGGTCGTCTCCTCCGTGCCTCCGACCACCCCGTCCAGCAACTCGGTCCGCTTGGTGTGCAGCTCGTTCACGAGGTCGGCGCCGTCGTCCATGGTGATGTGCGGCCGGTGGTCGAGCGCCGCCCCGATGTGGCTGTAGTAGCTCTCGCGGTCCTCGCCCTTGATGGCGTACGTCGGGATGCCGTGGTGGATGACGAGCGCGGCGGCCACGTCGTCCTGGGTCGAGAGCGGGTTCGAGCTGCACAGGACCACGTCAGCGCCGCCATCGGCCAGGGTGCGAACGAGGTTGGCCGTCTCGGCGGTGACGTGGAGGCATGCGCTGATCCGCCAGCCGGCAAGCGGTCGCTCGACCGCGAATCGCTCGCGGATCGCGGCGAGCACCGGCATCTGCCGGTCGGCCCATTCGATCTTCAGCCTGCCGGCGTCGGCGAGCCCGACCTCGGCGACGTCGTGCGCTATCTCGGTTCTCGTGGCCACGGGAATCGCATCGCCTCTCGTATCGGTCTCATCAGCCCCCACCCGCCTTGGCGCCTGCGAATGAGGCGCTCGGAGAGCCGGCAGTGAATACGGTAGCCCAACCGGGCGTAGGCCGCGACGGCCGAGGCGTTGTCGGCGTGGACGTTCAGCGCGACGTCGGTCACGCGCTGGAGCAGGTCGGCGGTGACCGCGCTCGTCACCATCTTCGCGAAGCCGTGCCCCCGGAAGTCGGCGTGGGTCAGGACGTTGCCGACCACCGCGATCCCCTCCTGCTCGTTCACGGCGTGCGTCCCGGCCGCGGCGATCAGCCTGCCGCGCACGCGGATGCCGTAGTAGACGCCGTCCTCGACGACCGATCCCGGGAAGCCGGCCCGGAAGCCGAGCTGGTACAGCCGGTTGAGGTCGTCGATGTCAGCCGCCGTGAGTCGCTCGGCGGGCCCCGCGAGCGGCGCGAACGTCTTGCGGTCGACCACCATGCGCAGCATCGCCACCGGCGCCTCGAGGTCGTAGAGCGGCGCCACGGCCGCGTCGAGCTCCTCGGTCGCCATCAGGTAGGCGTCGCGCGGCTTGATCACCGACTCGAGGATCGCCCGGCAACCGGCCGGGCTGCCCATCAGGAAGAGCGGCTGCGGGACGAGCCCGTCGTGATGCATCGCGATCGCGGTCGCCCGCCCTCCGTCGTCGTAGGCCATCCCCCACGAGACGCGGCGTCGGTTCGGCCCGTCAAGGTCGCCGAGCGCGTACGCGGCAAAGAGGCGGTCCCGGTCGAGGAATGACGCGATCGCGGCGCGATCGCTCACGGCGCGAGCGCTCATGCGGCTGGAGGACGCGACGGCCATCGGTGCCGGGCGCTGGGTCAGTAGCTCAGCAGGGCGTGGATCTCGAACTCGCCTAGCTTGTCGCGCCCGTGGAGGGCGGTCAGCTCGACCATGAACGAGAGCCCCACGACCTCGCCGCCGAGCCGCCGCACGAGCTCGATCGTGCCCATCACGGTCCCCCCCGTGGCGAGCAGGTCGTCCACGATGAGGACGCGCTGCCCCTTCTCGATCGCATCGGAATGGATCTCGAGCGTGGCCGTTCCGTACTCGAGCTCGTACTCGACCTCGATCGTCTCCGCCGGCAGCTTCCCGAGCTTGCGCACCGGGACGAACCCGGCGCCCATCTTGTAGGCGAGTGGGGCCGAGAAGATGAACCCGCGGCTCTCCATGCCGACCACGACATCCACCTTCGTGTCGCCGATCTGGTCCGCCATGCGGTCGATGACGGCCCGAAAGGCGTCCGGCTCCTTGAGCAGGGTCGTGATGTCGTAGAAGCGGATGCCCGGCTTCGGGAAGTCCGGCACTTCGCGAATGAGCGCGCGCAGGTCGTCGACTGAGGTGACGGTCACTCTTGGGAACACTCCACTGGGTCGGCCAGACGGCCGGGCGCTGAGTCTAGACCGATGCGTCCGCGCGGGGCAACGCGACCCGGCCGCATGCCCGCTAGGCCGATCCCTCCCCGGCGAGCCTGCGAAGGACGGTCTGCAGCACGCCGCCGTTGCGCAGGTACGTGACGTCGATCTCGCCGTCCAGGCGCGCCACCACCCGGAAGCGGACCTCCCTGCCGTTCTCGCCGCGCGCGACGACTGTCAGCTCCTGCCGAGGGCGAAGGCCGTCGGCGATGCCTCCGATGTCGAAGGTCTCTCGGCCGCTCAGCCCCAGCGCCGCGACGCCCTCGCCGGGCAGGAACTGCAGCGGCAGGATCCCCATGCCGACCAGGTTCGACCGATGGATGCGCTCGTACGACTCGGCGATCGCGGCCTTGACGCCCTGGAGCATCGGCCCCTTCGCGGCCCAGTCGCGCGACGAGCCCGAGCCGTACTCGCGACCGGTGAGCAGGATGAGCGGCGTGCCCTCCTCCGCGTAACGCATGGCGGCGTCGAAGATGCTCATTCGCTCCCCGGACGGCAGGTGCTCGGTCACGTTGCCCTCTGCGTCGGGCGTGAGCGCGTTCCGCAGCCGGATGTTCGCGAACGTGCCGCGCACCATCACCTCGTGGTGGCCGCGCCGGGAGCCGTACGAGTTGAAGTCGCGCGGCTCGACGCCGCGCTCGACGAGCCACTGCCCGGCGGGCGACGGACGCGCGATCGACCCCGCCGGCGAGATGTGGTCCGTCGTCACGCTGTCGCCCAGCACCGCCAGCGCGCGAGCGCCCAGGATGTCGACAGGGCCGCGCTGCGCCGTGCCGATGCCGTCGAAGAATGGCGGCCGCGCCACGTACGTCGAGGCCGGGTCCCAGGCGTATCGGTCCCCCGCCGGCACGGGCAGCGCCCGCCATCGCTCGTCGCCCTCGAAGACCGACGCGTAGTTGCGGCTGAAGACGTCGCCGCTCACCGCCTGCGCCACGACGTCGGCGACCTCCCTGGGGCTTGGCCAGACCTCCGAGAGGAAGACGGGCCTTCCATCGCGATCGGTGCCCAGAGGCTCGGTCGTGAGGTCGATATCCACGCGCCCCGCGAGGGCGTACGCCACCACCAGCGGCGGCGAGGCGAGGTAGCTCGCGCGCGCCAGCGGGTGGATGCGGCCCTCGAAGTTCCGGTTGCCCGACAGCACGGCGACGCCCACGAGGTCGTGCTCCTCGATCGCCGCGGCGATGGCGTCGGGCAACGGCCCGGAGTTGCCGATGCAGGTCGTGCAGCCGTAGCCCACGAGGTTGAAGCGCTGGGCCTCGAGCGGCTCCATGAGGCCGGCGATGGCGAGGTAGTCGGTCACGGCGCGGGAGCCCGGCGCCAGCGAGGTCTTCACCCATGGCTTCGTGAGGAGTCCCCGCTCGAGTGCCTTCTTTGCGAGCAGCCCGGCGGCGACCATCACGGTCGGGTTGCTCGTGTTCGTGCAGCTCGTGATGGCCGCGATGACCACCGAGCCGGATCGGAGCTTGAATCGCTCGCCGTCCATGTCGACGTCCACCGCGCGGTAGTGGGCGTCGGCCGGAGGCGGCTGTACCTCGACCGCGGGGCTCGGCGCGGGCTCGATGTACGCGTCGGGTCCCTGCGCGAAGGACGGCGGGTCGCTCGCCGGGAAGGAGTCGGCCGATGCTTGCTCGACGATCGTCGCGGCCGGGACCACCGGCTCGGGGATCGCCGTCCCGTCGTGGGCGTGGAGGTCGGATGGGAAGGCGGCGCGGAAGCTGTCCCGGAGGTCCGAGATCGCGACGCGGTCCTGGGGACGCCTGGGCCCCGCCACCGACGGCACCACGCTGCCGAGATCGAGGCTGAGGGACTCGCTGAACGCCGGCTCCGGCGACTCATCCGTGCGGAAGAGACCCTGCTCCTTGGTGTACGCCTCGACTCGGGCGATCACGTCCTCGGCGCGACCGGTCATTCGCAGGTAGCGCAGCGTCTCGTCGTCCACCGGAAAGAGCGTGGCCGTCGCCCCGAACTCCGGCGACATGTTCGAGATCGTGGCGCGGTCCGCCAGTCCAAGGCGCGACAGGCCGGGCCCGTGGAACTCCACGAACTTGCCGACGACGCCGTGGCCACGGAGCATCTCCGTGACGTAGAGGACGAGGTCTGTCGCGGTGGCGCCGGATGGAAGCTCGCCGTCGAGCCGGAAGCCCACCACGATGGGGAGCGGCTGGTAGAGCGGCTGGCCGAGCAGCGCCGCCTCCGCCTCGATTCCGCCGACGCCCCAGCCCACGACACCGAGCCCGTTGATCATCGTCGTGTGCGAGTCGGTGCCCACGAGAGTGTCCGGGAACGCGGTAAGCGTGCCGTCGAGGTCGCGCGCCGTGACGACGTCGGCAAGAAACTCCAGGTTCACCTGGTGCACGATCCCGGTCCCCGGCGGGACCACCCGGAAGTCGCGGTAGGCCTGCTGCGCCCAGCGCAGGAGCGCGTAGCGCTCGCCGTTCCGCTCGTACTCGCGCTCGACGTTGATCAGGAAGGCCGCATCGGTCCCGAACTGGTCGACCTGCACGCTGTGATCGATCACGAGGTCGGCCGGCACCAGCGGGTTGATCCGCGAAGGGTCGCCGCCCATCTCGGCCATCGCGTCGCGCATGGCGGCGAGGTCGACGACGCACGGAACGCCGGTGAAGTCCTGGAGGATCACGCGCGCCGGCATGAATGGCAGCTCGTACTCGCCCGGCTGGGCGGGATCCCACGTGGCAAGCGCTCGGACACTGTCCGACGAAACGAGGTCGGGCTGGGTGGCCGACCCGCGAAGCATGTTCTCGAGCAGCACCTTCACCGTGTACGGCAGGCGCTCGAAGTTCGGTGCCCCCGCGGCGTGAAGCGGGTAGTACGCGTAGGACCGATCTCCGACGCGCAGCGTCGCAGACGCGGCGGCCGAATCGGTGGGGGGATCGGAGCTCACGATCGCGCCTCCTTCGTCATCCGCGCAGTCGCGCGGCGTTCAACGTGGTCGGCGCCGGACGGGTGCGCCCGTCCCGGGTCGAGTTCTCCGCTCAGTATACGAAGCCGGTCCACCGGCCCTCCGCGTGGCAACCGGCCTTGCGATCATGCCGCATCATGTGTTGGCCCCTGCGGGCAGTCCATCGCATCACCGCCAGGAGGGAACCTCGTGCGCCGATTCATGCCCCACCGACTCCCCGTGGCCATCACCGCCGTGGCGCTGCTCACCCTGGTCGCCTGTGGCGGAGCCGGGACCGATGGCGGGGCGGCTGGTGGCGGTGAGTCGGACGCCGCCGAGACGCCGGACGCGGGAGGAAACGGCGGCGGCGGCGGAGGGGCGGCTGACGGCTTCGACCTGTGCGCCACGCTCACGCTCGACGAGGTGAGCGACGCGGCGGGCGTGGAGGCGACGGACGCGCAGGGCGTGAACCTGACCCAGGGACAGGCCAGCTGCAACTACAACGGCGAGGGAGGATTGGGGATCGCGGGGCACACCTACACGACGGGGCTCTCCGGCGTCGACCCGACCCAGATGTTCGATGCCAACCTCGAGGCCGCGGGCGCCGAAAGGATCGACGGCGTCGGCGATGGGGCGGTCTTCATCGGCGACGACAACTTCCCGATCCTCTGGGTGCTCAAGGGGGACGGCCTGTACGCCATGACCGTGCTCGCCTCCAACCTCGACGCCGCTGGCAAGCGCGAGGCCACCATCGAGCTCGCACGGATCGCAGTCGACCGGCTCCCGTAGGGGCGTCCCAACCGGTCACCGATTCGCATTCGGCCCTTCGCGAACGGCAGCGCATCCGATATGCTGCGATGCCAGCCGCATCACGTGGGAATGACCCCGCGTGCCCCGCCCAAGCAACGCGTAGAGGAGCTCTCAATGACGCAGCCCAGCACCCGCGAACGACCACTCGGCATCACCATCCTCGCGATCCTCGCAGCCGTCGGCGGAATCCTCGGACTCCTCGGATCGGTCGCCCTGCTCGGGCTGTTCTCCGCAGCCGGCGGGCTGTTCATGATCGTCGGCCTCCTGACGCTCGTGCTGTCGGTGCTCTACCTCGTGTTTGCCTACGGGGCCTGGACCCTTCAGCCGTGGGGCTGGACCCTCGGGGTTGGCCTCGCCGCGGCATCGGTCGTCCTCACGCTCGTCGGCCTGACCCAGGGCAACCAGGAGCTGATCGGAACACTCATCAACCTCGCGATCTCGGGCGTGATCCTCTACTACCTCTTCCAGCCGGACGTGAAGGCGGCCTTCGGCCGCACCTGAGGGTGACGGGACGCCGGCTGCGGGCGAGCCCGCACCGCTTCGGCGTCCCCACCCCAATGCCATGAGCTTCATGGAGAAGGCGCGCCAGGCGGCCGAGCAGGCGCGCCAGGCGGCCAGCCAGACGATCTCGCGCGCGACGTCCGAGGAGTCGCAGGCTCAGATCCACAAGGCGGCGCAGTCCGCCGGCGGTGGGCTGCGCGGAGCCGCCGGGAGCGCCAAGCGGGGAATGGTCACGCTCGTCGAGCGGATCGATCCCGGCCTGCTGGCCGACATCGTGATCCGCGCGACCGCCCTCCAGGAGCGCGCGAACGACGCGCTGCGCGACAAGCGCTCCGCCTATCGCATCGGCGAGCTGACCATCACGGCGACGATCCCGCCGCAGATCGGCTTTTCGATCACCCGCATCAGCGACGACGAGCTGGAGGAGCTCCGCTCGTCCCCCGTCGAGTCCAGCGAGCTCGTCGAGGCAACCGAGATTGACGAGGGCGCGATCGTCTCCCTCGACGGAGCCGACGAGGCGTCGGCTGCAGCCACGGAGCAGGCCGAGCCGGAGTCCGCCGGCGCGCCGCTGGCCTCAGAAGACACCTAACGAGCTTCCCCACCCCGAAGCGGCGTGGCGCGCCGCCCTTCAGCCCGCGGGGCTGAGTGCCGCGAGAGCGCGCAGCGCCAGCTCGATCGGATCGCGCCCGGGACCAACGGGAATGCGCGCCTGGTTGGACCCGATCGTCGGGCGCAGCCCGACGCCCTGCAGCGCGATGCTGAGCGCATGCCGATCTGGCACGCGGCGCCACTTCAGGGTCACCTGCTTCTCATCGGCCTGCACCTCGGGGACGCCAGCCGCCTCGGCGGCGAGGCGGACGCGGACCGCGGTGAAGAGACCCTCCACGGGGAACGGGATCGGCCCGTATCGGTCTCGGAGCTCCGCGCGGAGCGCATCGGCATCGGCCTCTGCACGGACCTGGGCGAAGTGGCGGTACGCCTCGAGCTTGGCGCCTGAGTCGCCGATGTAGTCGTCCGGCAGGTAGGCCGAGCCCGGCAGGTCGAGCCGAACCGGTACGGGCTCCGGCGGCGGCCGGCGTCCACGAAGCGCATCGACTGCCTCTGCCAGGAGACGGGTGTAGAGCTCGAACCCGACGGCGGCCATGAACCCGTGCTGCTCGGCGCCGAGGATGTTGCCCGCGCCGCGGAT
>JBDTWT010000048.1:0-9871 GCA_040006555.1 Chloroflexota bacterium | reverse complement strand
CGTCGCTGCGCGGCGTCGCCGCCGCCGCCTCGCTGCGCTCGCCCATGAGGCCGGGGTCGCCGGGCCCGTTGCCTGCGGCCGAGATGGCGCCGACCGCCCAGAACGCAGGCTGCCCAACGGCCGCCGTGGTATCGGCGAACGGTGGCCCCGGCACCGCCATGACGTCGGGGTTGCCGGTGTCGATCGGCGCGAACGGCCCGTCGGCGGTCACCCCGCGCTCCACGACGTAGCCGATCGCCCCTTCGACGGGCTGCCAGTCGAGCGTCACCTGGCCACGACCCGGGATCGCCCGCAGCCCGGTCGGCGCGGGCAGCCGTGGAGCGGCCACCTCGACGGTCGCATCGCTGCGACGCCCGATCCGCTCCTCCCAGTCGGCGCGCGCGTTAGCCGCGCGGGGACTGGTCGTGCTCATCGGTCATGGCGCAACCCGGCCCGCGTTGAACTCCTCCATCTCCGTCAGCCCTTGATCCCGGTCATGGCAATGCCCTGCGCGAAGTAGCGCTGGAGCAGGATGAAGACCACCAGAACCGGAAGCACAACGATCACCGCACCGGCCAGCAGCAGGCCCAGGTTGGTCGTCTGCGCGCCGGTGGCGAACAGCGCGATGGCCACCGGCAGGGTGTACATGTCCTCGGTGGAGGCCACGACGAGTGGCCACAGGAAGCTGTTCCACGAACCGAGGAAGGTGAGGATCCCCAGGGTCGCAAGAGGCACGGTCGACAGCGGCATGATGATGCGGAAGAAGATGTAGTACTCGCCCGCACCATCCACACGCGCCGCGTCGAGCAGCTCATCAGGGATGCCCATGATGAACTGCCGCATCAGGAAGACGCCGAAGGCACCTGCCACAAACGGCAGGATCAGGCCGAGGTGCGTGTTCACCAGGCCCAGATTGGCCACCAGCACGAAGAGCGGCATGAAGGTCACGATGCCCGGCACCATGAGCGTGCCGAGCACCAGCGCGAACAACACGCGCTTCCCACGGAAGTGCAGCTTGGCCAGCGCGTAGCCGAGCATCGAGCCGAAGAGCAGGTTCCCGGCGGTGACCCCCGCCGCCACGACGGCGGAGTTGAAGAAGTAGCGCAGGAAGTTGAGCCGGTCGAACAGGTTGGTGAAGTTCTCGAACGTCGGGTTCACCGGGAACCAGGTAGGTGGTACCTGGCGCAGCTCGGCGGTGGTCTTGAAGGCACCGAGCAGCATCCAGGCGAACGGCGTGACCACGAACAGCAGCCCGAGGATGAGCAGGGGGTAGAGCCACAATGAGCCGCGGCGGCGGCGCCGTGCTCGCTCACGGCCTGGCACCAGTGGCGGGGCCTCCCGGGCGGGGGTGATGGTCGTCATCGGCCTACCTTCACTCGGACCGGAACAGGCGGAACTGGAACAGGGTCAGCAGCGCGATCGCAACGAACAGGATGTAGCTGAGTGCTGCGGTGAACCCGTAGTTGCCGAAGCTGAACTGGTTGTAGGCGTGCATGGCGATCGAGAGCGTCGCATCCAGCGGTCCGCCCTGGGTCATCACGAACGGCTCCTCGAAGAACTGGAGGTAGCCGATGCTGGTGATGACGGCGCCGAACAGCAGCGTCGGCCGCAGCAGGGGCAGGGTGATGCTGCGGAAGCGCTGCCAGCGGGTGGCGCCGTCGACCTCCGCCGCCTCGTAGAGGTCCTGCGGGATGGCCTGCAGGCCCGCCAGGAAGATGACCATCAGAAATCCCAGGCTGCGCCAGGCCGCCATCACGATCAGCGACCACAGGGCGAAGCGCTCATCGGTGAGCCAGCCGGGCCCGTCGATGCCCAAGCCCGCCAGCAGGCCGTTGACGAGCCCCGATTCCGAGCCGAGCAACAGGCGCCAGATGACCGCGATTGCCACGATGCTGGTGACCGCCGGCAGGTAGTAGCCGACCCGGAAGACGGTGCGGAACTTGACAATCCCCTGGTTGAGGCCCACCGCCGCGAGCAGGCCCAGGGTCATCGCCAGCGGAATGCCGAAAAGGACGAAGACCGCGGTGTTGGCAGCCGCCTTCTGGAACTGCTGGTCGCCCAGCACGGCGACATAGTTTTCCAGCGCCACGAAGTCGACCGACAGCGGGTTGCGCAGGTCTGTGACCCGCAGGTCCGTGAAGCTGGTGACCAGCGCCACCACGATCGGCCCCGCCATGAATACGAGGAAGAACAGAAGAAAGGGCAGGGCGAAGCTCCACGCCACGAGCTCGTCGCGTCGACGAGAGCGGCCGGCCGTGGAGGCGGCTCCCGCCGTCCCCACGGCCTTGGCGGTGGTGCCGCCCATGGCCTACAGCCCGGTGCCGATCGAGGTCGCCTGCTCCTGCATCGCAGCGCAGCCGTCCTCGGGCGACATGTCCCCCACGGTCACCTGTTCGATGGCGCTGTCGATCTCGGCGGCCACCTGCTCCCAGTTGGGGACGGCGGGTGGTGCCTTGGCGTCGGAGAGCTGCTCACCGAACGCGGCGAGCATCTCGTCGTCGGTCAGCGCCGGGTCATCCCATGCGGACTGGACGGCCGGCAGATCCTTGACGGTCTCAAACCACTTCACCTGCACCTCGGGCCGGGTGAGGTACTCGACGAAGGCCCAGGCGGCCGGCTTGTTGTCCGAATCGGCGAAGACGGCCATGTTGCCGCCTCCTACGAACGAGGTGCCGGACGCTTCGGTGGGCTGATGAGCCACGGTGAAGGTGGCGGGATCGGTGCCCGCATCGGTCACCACCGCAATCATCCACGGCCCGCTGATGAACGAGCCGACGTCACCATTCGCGAACAGCCCTTCCACGGGCGTGTCAGTCGCGGCGGTCGGGGAGAGCCCCTCCTCGAAGTACGAGTCGTAGTAGGTCAGCGCCTCCACGCACGCCTCGCCGTCCAGGGTGAAGCTGCCGCCGTCGTCCAGGATCTCGCCGCCCGCCTGCCAGAAGAAGGGCATGAAGGTCTGCCATGCGCCGGTGCCACCCGGCTGGAGGCTGATGCCGTAATCGGCGCCGGCATCCTTGATCGCCTGCGCCATGGCCTTGAGCTCGTCCCAATTGGCGGGCGGCTCGGTCACGCCGGCTGCCTCGGCCAGGTCCGTGCGGTAGTAGAGCAGCCGCGTCTCGACGTACCACGGCACGCCGTAGCTCGTGCCGTCCACCACCGTCGTATTCCAGGCGCCTTCGAAGAAGTCCGCCGGATCGACGCTGGACGGGGTCGGATCCAGCCCGCCGAGGTTGGCGAACTCGCCCATCCAGGTCGTGCCGATCAGGCTGACGTCGGGGACCTCGCCGCCGGCAATGGCGTTCACGAGCCTGTCGTGGGCGGCATCCCACGGGACCGGCGTGACCACGACCGTGACGTCTGGGAACTCGGCCATGAAGTCATCGGCCAGCACGCCGAGGTTCTCGCCCTCGGCGCCCATCGCCCACACCTGGATCTCACCCGTCGCCGGGCCCATGCTCTCCGCCGCCGGCTGGCTCCCGTCGCCTTCACCCGAGCTGTCGGCCGAGCGGCCGCAAGCGACCAAGATGAGCATGGCCAGCACCGGGATCGCCAAGCGCCGCATCATCACGCTGGAGTTCAACATCGCAATCTCCTCCTGTCCGCCTGCGGGCCCCCCCCGCGGGGTTGAGCTCCGATTCGCAATGCAAAGGGCGGCGCTCGAAGCGGTCGTGGGCTGGGGCCGATGGGGGGTGCGACCAGCGCGCTGGAGTGCCCATGCGGTTGCCCGCCCGTCGGTGCTTGATACCCGCATGAACCGTGCCGTCAAGGAACGCGGCGGTGGGTCGGCCCCGCGCTCGCGCCTACGACTCGGTCGGCGTGAACTCCCAGCCGGTCCAGCGCACCACCTTGACCACGATGGCGGGGCCGAAGTCGCCGACGAGCGTGGCGTACTGCGGGTACTTCGCGCGTAGCAGCTCGATCGCGAGCGCGCGTTCCGGCCCGGTACCCACGACCCGCGCGATCCCATCGGCGCGCACCCACCACAGCCGCCGCCAGTCCTCGGAGTACTCGTCGACCAGCAGCTGCACCCGCGGCTCCGCGCGAATGTTTCGCAGCCGGACGAGCTCGCGCCCGGTCTTCGGCTTGGGGTCGACCGCCGAATAGACCAGATCGCCCTCGAGCGCGAAGACGATCGGGACCAGATCGGGCGTTCGATCGGCGCGGATGGTCGCCATGCGCCCGACGCGGCCGCCCTCGAACCGCCGGCGCGCCTCCCCCTGTTCCATCGGCGTCTATCGGCTCCGTCGTCTAGGAGAGTTTGAGGCTCGGGAGCACCTTCTCGCCGAAGGTCTTGATGAAGGCCGCCTGGTCGCGCCCCACGTTGTGGAGGTAGATCTCGTCGAAGCCCATGTCGACGAACTTCTGGATCTGGGCGGTGTGCTCCTCGAGGTCAGGGCTAATGAGCATCCGGTTCTTGAAGTTCTCGATGCGAACGAGCTTCGCGATGTTCTCGAAGTCCTCGGGGTTCTTAATGTCCTGCTTCGGGAAGGGCATGCCGCCGTTCGGCCATTCGGTGATGGCGTTCGTCTCCGCCTCTTTCTGGGTGGGCGCCCAGCTGACGTGGATCTGGAGCTGGGTCTTCATCGCCGCGGCGTCCTTGCCCGCCTCCTTCGCGCCCTCGCGGAACTTGTCCCACAGCATGCCGATCTTCTCGTCGGCCGCCCCGACGGTGATGATCCCGTCGGCGTACTTTCCGGTGCGCTTCGCGTTCACCGGCCCGGCCGTGGCCACGTAGATCGGGACGGGCTGCTCAGGGCGGGTGTAGAGCTTCGCCGATTCGAGCGTGAAGTACTCGCCGTCGTGCTTCACCACCTTGCCGCTGAAGAGCTTGTTGATGACCTCGATGGCCTCGAACATCATCGAGCTGCGGATCCCCACCTCCGGCCACTCCCCGCCGATGACGTGCTCGTTCAGGGCCTCCCCTGCGCCCAGGCCGAGCCAGAAGCGCCCGGGGTACATGGCACCGAGCGTCGCCGCCGCATGGGCGATGACGGCGGGGTGGTACCTGAACCCGGGGCAGGTCACCGCGGTGCCGAACGGCAGCTTCGTCCGCTGCCCGAGGGCTCCCATGAATGACCAAGCGAACGCCGCCTGTCCCTGCTGCGGCGTCCAGGGATGGAAGTGCTCGCTGACCTGGAACCCTGCGCTGAACCCCGCCGCCTCCGCCTGCTCGCACCAGTCGAGGAGGTCGTTGGGATGGAACTGCTCGAGCATCGCCGCGTAGCCGATCTTCGTCATGCCCGTAGCGTAGCGGGGTTGCCTGTGCGCGATTTGTAACTACCAGAGTTACGTCGGCCAGGAAGCAAGGGCCCGCGCTGCGCGGGTCTGCCCCGAGCGGGCGCGCGTGTGTCCTCCCGACCGCGCCACCGCGCTCCGAGTTCCCACGTAACGATGAGAGTTACAAATCGGGGCCGCGGCCTACTCTTCGACCACCTCGAGCGTGTAGCCCGGTGGCAGATGCGCCCGCAGGGCCGTGGCGGCTGCCGCGGTGTCGACTCCGGCAGGACCGGTCAGACGGAGCAGCACCACGGCCTCGACCGCGGGCGCCACCTCCACCCCGACCGGCGCAGCGACCTCGGGCTCGACCGAGGCACGGAGCGCCTGGTCGCGCCGCAGGATGCCGAGGTGGTACAGGCCGACGGCCAGTGCCACGACGAGCACGCCGATGGGCCGGCTCAGCTCGGCGGCCGCGTCGCCCTGCATCGCCAGGCCGAACGCCGCGCCGAAGACTCGGTACAGGATCACGCCGAGGCTGGCGATGCCGGCGAGGACGCTCACCGCCAGCACGATCAGCAGGGCAGCCCGACGGCTCGTGGAAGCGGCCTCGTCGGCCGGCGCGAGCGCGTGCCGCCGGCTCGCGGCACCCCAGCTCCAGATCCACAGCGCGGCGCCGAAGAGCGCCATCGGCAGGTTAGCCGCGAGCTCGATCGGCAGGAGATCTCCGCCTCCGAACGTCCTGCCGCCGGTGAGCACGGCGTTGATGACGACGCCGATCAGGCCGGACACGCCCACGGCGGCGAACGCGAGCCCCACGAGTGCGGTCCCGTACTCCTGGAGGCGCCCCGCGTTCCTCACGCGGTCATCGACGGCGACCGCCTCCGCCTCCTGCGCCAGCCAGCGGCGATGGATCAGCCACGCGGCCGCGAAGATGGCCGCGCCGATGAGCGGCAGCAGGATGAGCCCCAGGATCTGGCCGCTTTCGGATGCCTCGGAGACCCCGAACGCGGCGCGCAGCCCGGCCGCGACCCCACTGCTTAGCTGTCCCAGCGCGACCGCGGCGGTCACGACGATGACGATCAGGTAGTACGCGAGGCGCAGGCGGGCCGGACGTTCGCTGGCCCCGCGCCAGCCGGGATCGCCGAGCAGCCGCTGCGCGAACAGCCAATGGCCCAGCCACACGCCGCCACCGACGACGACGCTGGAAACCGAGGTGGCGAGCGGGTAGGCCCACCACCCGGTGTCCGTTGGGCCGAATGCCGGTGCGTCGAGGAGCAGCCGGCCGACGAGCTCGACGAGGCCGGTGAGGCCGAAGAGCAGCACGAGCAGCGAGACGAAGGTCGCGAGGTAGAGGTAGAAGCGCGGGAGGTGGGCCCCTGGTCCCTCGAGCGGCCCGACGCGCCAATCCCGGGCGCGGATCGCGACGTGATACGCCCACGCGGCGCCCGCGACGAGGAAGAGCGCGAGGTCGCCGGCGGGGTTGCGGAACCCGAACTCGTCCGTGCCTCCGGCGAGCGCGAAGACGGCCGTCTCGAGGAGCCCCCGCAGGGCGAGGCCGGCCACCAGTAGCAGCGCCGACATGGCAATCGCGAAATACAGGCCGCGAACGTCGGAGTTGCGCTCCACGGCGGCCGTCGGACGGCTGATGGCCACGCTCCGCTCCGCGGCGACCCAGTGCGCGAGCCAGAGCGGGAGCGACACGACCGTCAGGGCTGATGCGAGGGTGAGCTGCTGTCGCGTGGCGTCATCGTTGCCGAAGATGACGTCGCCGCCCGACCGGAGGCCGAGCGCATCGAAGAGCACGGTGAGGAGCATGCTCACGCCAACGACCAGCACCCCCAGCGCGATCCCCGAGAGAAGGTAGACGTAGAGGCGTCGGGCGGTCTGCATCGGTTCGTCCTCGCTTCCGTGGTGGCTAGAAGGGAACGTCGAGCATTGCCGGCTCGAGCCCCGCCAGCGCATCGTCGATCCGCCACTCGCCGTCCTCGCGGACCATGCTCACCTGGCGCGGCTGGCTCGATGAGCCTCCCCCGAAGCCGTCGTCGTAGAAGTACTCGACCACGAGGTCCACGCGCACGCGGTCGCCCTCTCCCGAGGTGCCCTGGAACAGCACGCGCTGCGCGCCCGGGGCGCCCTGGTACATGCCGATGCTGCGCCGGTAGTCGTCGACCGACATCTGCTCCTTCACCCGCTCGGAGAAGTACGCATACGCCGCCTCGTAGTCGCCGTCCTCGAACGCGGCGAAGTACCGCTGGAGGGTCCCCTCGGGCGAATCGGCCGGGTAGTCCGACGTGGCGGTGCGCCCGAGCGCGAGCACCACCACGACGCTGACGAGGAGAAGCGCCAGGATGCCGGCGCCGATGTACAGCAGCGACCGCGATTCGCGGCCGGCCTGGGTCGGGGGCTCTTGCGTTGTCATGAGGCCACCTTATGGGCGGGACCTGCGGCGATTCTGCGGCCCGCGCACGCCACTCATCAAGCGAATGCCGCGCGGCGCGAAAATGCGCCGGGACCGGGGCCCATCCCCGATCCCGGCGCTGAGTGTGGAGGCGCGGAGGATTACGCCCCGCTGTCGTCCGCGTCGCCGTCGTCGGCGCCGCGATGAGCGCGAGGCTCGCCGCCCTCGTCGAGCCAGGTCGTGACCCGCTGGACGATGCTGTCGGCGCGATCCTGCTCAATCCTGCCGTCCGCGACGGCCGCGTCCACGTCAGCCTGGACCGCGGCGAGGACGTCCGCCTTGACCTCGTCGTAGCTCACGCCACGAGCGGTCGCCACAGCCTCGAGGCTGCCCGCCTCGCGGACCTCGTCGAGCAGGACGGGGGCCTCGATGCCGAACGCGTCCGCCGCCGCGTCGAGCGCACCGGCGCCGAGGAAGCCACGGCCGGGACCGGGGCCGTGCCCGCCGCGACCCGGACCGAAGCCGCCACGCCCGAAGAGGCCGCAGCCTTCGCCGTCGTACTCGGCGACGCGCTCACGCATCGTCGCGGCGCGCTCCTCGGTGATGTCGCCGGCCGCGAGGGCCGCGTCGATCGCCGCGTTCGCTGCGGCCTGTCCGGCGGCGACCACGCCCTCGCGGGTCGTGCCGAGCTCGGAGGCGAAGGCCTCCATGAAGGTGTCGCAGTAGGCGGTCGCATCGGCGCCCAGCGTGTCGCCGTCTTCCGTGCCGACCGCCATGGCCGAACCGATCAGGGTTCCGCCCACCAGGGCGGCGGTGATGAGGGCCCCGGCCAAGCCGAGGGTCTTCGCGAGTCGCATCGGTCTGTTCTCCGTGAGTGGGCGCAAGTTGACCTCGTCAGGATCGGCTCGGGGGCATGAAGATCGCGCCAAGATGGGCCGCATCGGTCTTCACATGCTCTGAATGGGCGCCCGCGTAGCATGCGCCGGTGACTCCCGCGCGCATCCTGATCGTCGAGGACGAGCCCCAGCTTCGAGGGTTGCTGCGCCTCTACCTGGAGCGCGACGGCCATCGGGTGACGGAGGCGGGCGACGGTCGAGCCGCGCTCGAGGCGTACGACGCCGATGGGGCCGATCTCGTGATCCTGGACCTCATGCTTCCGGGGATGCAGGGCGAAACCGTGCTCGAGGCACTGCGCGATGCGGGGGACGTGCCCGTCCTCATCACCTCTGCCAAGCGGAGCGACGCGGAGCGCATCTCCGGCCTTCGCGCCGGAGCCGATGACTACCTCGCCAAGCCCTTCAACCCGCACGAGGTCACGGCACGGGTGGCGGCCATCCTCCGTCGCACGCGAGGGGCGGCTGCCACGACACCGGCGCCGATCCTCAGCTTCGCCTCGGGCCGATTCGTGCTGGATCCGGGCTCGCGCCGATACACGCTGGCCGATGGGACCTCGGGGCGTCTGACGCCCGGCGAGTCGGCGCTGGTCGTGGCGCTCGCGGCCCGTCCTGGAGCCGTGCTCACCCGATCCCAGCTGCTCGAGGCCGTCGCGAGGCGGCCGGACGACGTCTACGAGCGGGTCGTGGACGTCCACGTGGCCAACCTGCGGCGCAAGATCGGCGACGATGCCGGCGACCCGTGGCTGATTGAGACCGTCCCGGCGAGCGGCTACCGGCTGGTCGCGCCGCCCGACCCGTCGCCGTGATGGCGGGACGCCCGCTCGCCGTTCGCCTGGCTCTCCTCCTGGCGGCCGTCGTGGTCGTCGTGCTCGTGGTGGCGGGGATCGTCGTGAACCGGGCCGCGTCGCGCTCCTTCGGCGAGTCGCTCGGCGCGGGCGACCAGCAGCGAATGGAGCTGGCGGTGCCGTTCATCGAGTCCGCACTCGAGGATGGCGTCCCGCGGCGGCGGCTCCAGGACCTCCTGCGCCGGGTCACGGGTCCAGGCGGCTCCCTCGTCCGCATCCTTGACGCCGACGGCAAGGTGGTCGCCGAGGCAGGCCGCGTGCCGCCGGGTGGGGATCGGGAGTCATCGCGGACCGAGCTCGCCGGCGGCGGCGTGCTCGAGGTGACCGTCCCGAGCCGCGAGGCACCGTTCCTCCGCGCGTTCAACACGGCGCTCGTCCTCACCGGCCTCGTCACCGTGGCCGCGCTGCTCCTGGCCGCGGCGTTCCTCGCAAACCGCCTCACGCGGCCGCTCCGCGAGGTGGCGGGCGCCGCCCAGAGGCTGGGCGCGGGCGACCTGTCGGCGCGTGCCGCCGCCGGCCCCGATGCCGAGTCCGCG
>JBDTWT010000047.1:0-9940 GCA_040006555.1 Chloroflexota bacterium | reverse complement strand
CAGCTGGACCATGAGGTCGGTCCCGCCGGCGAGTGGGCGCCACGCCCCGCCGGCCGCATCGGCGAGCAGTCCGAACGCCTCGTCCAGGCGACGTGGCGACGCGGTCAGCGGCTCGACGGCGTTCGGCATCGGCTAGCGCCTGAGGCCCCGGATCACTCGAAGGAGGAGATAGACGCCGATGACGGCCAGCAGCAGCTGACCCGGCGTGAGTGCCAGGGTGACGTCGTGATCGGCGAGGGCGTCGTCGAAGGTTTCGGTCGTATCGGTCATCGCGGTGAGCTCCGTTCGGCTGCCAGGGCGATTGCGTCGATGATCTTGGTGTATCCGGTACACCGGCACAGGTTGCCGGCGATCGCCTCGCGAATGTTCTCGTCGCTCGGTTCCGCGCCCGATGCCAGGAAGGCCTCGCCGGCGATGAGCATCCCCGGCGTGCAGATGCCGCACTGGGCGCCGCCGGTCTCCAGGAAGGCCTGCTGGAGGATGCTCAGCCCGCCATCGGGCGCGAGCCCCTCCACGGTGCGCACCGACGTGCCGTCGGCCTGGCTCACCGGCACGAGGCAGGCGTCGACCACCGCACCATCGATGAGCACCGAGCAGGCGCCGCACTCCCCCTCGCCGCAGCCCTCCTTGGTGCCGGTCAGCGCGAGGTCCTCGCGCAGCACGTCGAGCAGCCGACGGCTCCCGGTCGCGGCGACCTCCACCGCGCTGCCATTCACCATGAACCGGAACGTCACGACGCATCCTCCCGGTCGCGGTCCTGCGGCGGGTCGGTCGGCGCGCGGAACGGCATCTGGTCGCCGCCCGCCGGCAGGTCCTCGATGGGTGGGGTGCGCGGCGTGGGCTCCTCGGCCGAGACGCCGGGCGGCGGGGGAGGATCGGCGCCGGTCATCGCCGCCAGGATCCGCTCCGGCGTGGCCGGCAGGTCGTGGATCCAGATGCCGGTGGCGTCGTGGATGGCGGCCACGACCGCGGGGGCCGCGACGTCCATCGGCAGCTCGCCGACGCCCTTCGCGCCGTGCGGCGCGCCCGAGAAGGGCTTCTCGACCAGGATGGCCTTGATGCGTGGCGCGTCCAACGATGTCGGGATGAGGTAGGTCGCCAGTCGGTCGTTCAGGTAACGGCCATCGACGAGCTTCATCTCCTCAATCGTCGCGTAGCCGACGGCCTGCAGCGTGCCGCCCTCGACCTGTCCCTCGGCGAGGACCCGATGGATCACGGTGCCGATGTCGTCGGCGCTGACGCATTCGCGCACTGTGACCTCCGCGGTGTCGAGGTCCACGTCCACCGCGGCGACCGCGCACGCCCAGCCGAACGCCGGATACGCGTCGCCGCGGTACTTCTTATCGTCGAACGGGACGCCGGGGTACGGCGTGAACTGCTCGTCGATGCGCATCGGCCCCGCGTCACGGTACGAGTCGGCGAAGGGACGGCCGGTCCGCTCCTCGACACGTGCCCGCAGCTTCTCCGCGGCACGAATGACGAGGCCACCGACGACCATGGCCGTGCGCGACGCGACGGTCGGCCCCGAGTCGGGGACGATGGAGGTGTCCTGCGGCGCGATGTCCACCTCGTCGGGCTCCACGCCCAGCGCCTCCGCCGCGAGCTGCGGGAAGATCGTCTTGGTGCCCTGGCCCATCTCGGTCGACGCGGTGAGGATGCGGATCCGGCCGTCATCGGTCAGCTCGATGCTCGCGACCGAAGCCAGCTTCACCTCGCCGGAGCCGGTGAAGCCCGCGCCGTGCCACGCCAGGGCCAGCCCGATGCCGCTCGCCGTGCGCGCTCCGTCCGTCCGCGCCTCGCGCATGGCCTGCGTCTGCGCATGGCGGCGCTCGAAGCTCGCGGCCTCGGAGGCGGCCTCCAGCACGTCGGTCCCGCCCACCGACTCCCGCAGGACCTGCCCGGTGGGCGTCGTGTCGCCCACGCGGTAGACCCATCGCCGGCGCAGGTCGAGCGGGGACGAGTCGAGGGCCTCGGCGATGCGGTTGATCTGCATCTCGGCGGCGAACTCCGTCTGTGGCGCGCCGAAGCCGCGGAACGCGCCGTTCGGCGGGGTGTTGGTCGCCATCGCGCGCCCGGTGATGCGCACGTTCTCGCAGCGGTACGGCCCGCCCGCGTGGAGCGTGCCGCGGCTGAGCACGACCGGGGTGAGCGTGCAGTACGCGCCGCCGTCCATGATCACCTCGATCTCCTGGGCCAGCAGCTCACCGGTGGCGCTTACGCCGGACCGGTAGCGGACGACCGCCGGGTGGCGCTTCGTCGTGGCGCTGATGTCCTCGTGGCGGTCGTAGATCATCCGGACCGGCTTGCCGCACTTGAGGGCAAGGAGCGCCGCGTGCAGCGCGATGACCGAGGGGTACTCCTCCTTGCCCCCGAATCCGCCGCCGGTCTCCTCCTGGACGACGACGGCGAGCTCGTCGCCCATGGCAAGCGCCCGCTTCATCGCCTTGTGGACGTAGTACGGGCACTGCAGCGACCCGTGGACCGTGACGCCGCCGTCCTCGCGCGGGACAGCGATCATTGCCTGGTTCTCGATGTAGAGCTGCTCCTGGTGCCCGACGCGGTACGTGCCCTCGATCACCAGGCTGGCGTCCTTCATGGCGCCCGCTGCATCGCCGTGCTCGACCGTGTAGTGCGCGAACTCGAGCTTCGACTCGAGCGGATCGAAGACCGCCGGGAGGCGTTCGGTGCGCAGTCGAACGTGCAGCCGCGCCGCGCGGAGCATCGCGCGGTCGGCGCACGCGACGAGGGCGCACGCCTCGGCCTGGTGCCGGATCTCGCCACCCACGGGCACGAGCACCGGCTGGTCGTCGTCGATGAGGCTCACGATGTTTTCGCCGGGGATGTCATCGGCGGTGACGAGCACGACCTGGCTCCAGTCGAACGCCTCGTCGAGCTCGATGCCGAGGAGGCGCGCGTGGGGCTGCGTGGAGCGGATCGTGGCGCCGAACCACGCCCCCGGGAAGACGAGGTCGTCGGTGTACTTCGCGGTGCCCGTGAGCTTCGCGGGGCCCTCGCGCCGAAGGGGGTCCGGAGGGCGAATGCGACCCGGCACGGCATCGGGCGCGTCAACCGGGATGACGAGGGGGGACGCCTCGTCCGGCAGGACGCGCGGCTCCGTCAGCCCCGGCGGCGATGTGCGAGTCGTGAGCCCCGGGCGCTCCATTGGCGCATCCTACCGGACCCCGCGAACTCCAGAAGGTCAGCGCTCAGCCGTCGTCGCGGGTGGTCCGCACCATCTCGAAGGCACGTTCGAGCTCGTCGCGATAGCGCTGGAGGGCCTCGGCATTGCCGTCCGCGGCGCCGGCGTCCCCCGCGACCAGCGTCTCGAGCTCGGCCGCATAGCCCTCGAGCGTCTCGAGCGCCCACGCGCGCCAGCGTCCCTTGATCTCGGCGCGTTCGGCGTCCGGCACGTTGAGGTGCCGCTCGGCGCTCTCCATCGCCGCACGGAAGCTGACCGCCACCGTCCGTGCGGCAAGGACGCCGTGTCGGAGCTGCCTCTCGAGGCTCGGGGACCGCGTCGCTGCCGTGGCTGGGCTCTCATCGGTCTCTGGAGGTTTCATGGGCCCCGCACGCGCACGACACGTGCCACGGAACTGCGGCTAGGACGATCGGCCCAGGGTCCGTCCGGGTCTCGCGCCAGTGTGATCGCCGTGAGCGACCACCGGCTCGCCATTCACCAGGACCCACTCGATGCCGATTGGGTACGAGCGCGGCTCCTCGTAGGTGGCGGTCGCCCGGACCGTCTGGGGGTCGAAGAGCACGAGGTCGGCCACGTACCCGTCCCTGATCAGGCCGCGGTCGGCGAGGCCGAGCCGTGCGGCCGGCGCCGAGGTCATGGAGCGCACGGCCTCCTCCAGGCCGATGAGCGCCTCCTCTCGCACGTACTGCCCCAGCACGCGCGGGAACGAGCCGTACGTCCGCGGGGACGGCCGATCGGCCACGAACGTCGAGTCGGTGCCGATCATTCCCACCGGGTGGCGGATGAAGTGGGGGAGCGTTTCGCTCCACGGGCCCGGCGTCACCTGGTTGACCCGCAGGTTCTCGGCGATGAGCAGGTCGCACAGGACATCAACCGGGTCCTCGCCGCGCTCCGCGACCAGCTCTCCGAGAGTCCGTCCCTCCCACCGGATGAGGTCGGGTGAGCGGAATGCGCCGAGGCGCACGTCGTCCCACGCTCGCCTGCCGGCGAACAGCACCCCGCGATCGGCGAGCTCGCGCCGAATGCGGTTGCGAACGCCCATGTCGGAGAGCCGCGACTTCGTCTTCTTCGGGCCGCCGGACTGCGCCCACGGCGGGATCATGATCAGCAGCCGCGTGCTGGCCCACTCGTAGGGGTAGGTGTCGAAGGTGACGTCCATGCCCTCGGATCGGGCGTCGTCGACCAGCGCCAGCATCGGCTCCGGGCCGCCCGGGAAGGTCTGCCGATGGTAGAAGTGCGTGATGTGCACGGGCCCGTCGCCGCGTCGCCCGATCTCGATCGCCTCGCGGAACGGATCGAGGTAGCGGTCGCCGAGCGGGTAGCGCACGTGGGTGTGGTAGAAGCCACCGTGCCTCGCCGCCTCGGCGGTGAGCTGCGCAAGCTCGTCCGTATCGGCATAGGCGCCCGGGGGATAGTCGAGGCCTGACGAGAGGCCGATGGCACCCTGCTCCATGGCCTCCCGCAGCATCGCGCGCATGTCCGAGACCTGCGCGGGAGTCGCCTCCACCTCGTCCCAGCCGATGGCGCCGATGCGCAGCGCGCTGTTGCCCACGAGCAACGCCAGATTCACCGAGGGCCGCAGGGCGTTCAGGCGATCGAGATACTGCTCCACCGTCGCCCAGTCGTAGGCAAGGTCATCGGGGGCGCCGTCGAGCCCCGCGTTCATCTCGACCAGCGCCTCGAGGTCGCCTTCGTCCGGGATCGGGGCATACGACAGCCCATCGACGCCGATGACCTCCGTCGTCACGCCCTGGCGCATCTTTGGCTCGTGCAGCGGATCCGCGAAGATCATCAATCCGGAGTGGCTGTGGAGGTCGATGAAGCCGGGCGCGACGACCAGCCCGGTTGCATCGATCCGCTCGCCCGCCTTCGGCTCCTCCTCGCGGACGATGCGCAGCCGGCCATCCTCGGTGACGGCGATCGACGCGGCGAAGCCCGGTGCGCCGCTGCCGTCGACGACGGTCCCGTTCTCGATCAGCAGCGCGAATGACTCCGGCACGTGCGCGATGGTAGCCCTCGGCTGGGCGAGAATGCCCGCATGCAGCAGCCGATGCGCACCGCGGCCGTGATCCTTGCAGCAGGCGCCTCGCGCCGCTACGGCTCGCCGAAGCAGCTCGCGAAGGTGGGGGAGCGGACGATGCTCGAGTGGGTGGCCGATATCGCCTGCGCCGCGGGTCTCACGCCGATCGTCGTGGTCCTGCCGCCCGGTATCGGGACGCCGGATGGTGCGGTGGCGGTCATCAACGATCGCGCCGACGATGGCATCAGCCGCTCCCTGCGTCTCGGCATCGAGGCCCTTCCAGGCGACGTCGAGGGCGCGGTCATCCTCCTCGGTGACCAGCCGACGGTCTCGACCGAGTGGATCCGGACGCTCCTCAACGCGTCCCGCGAGCGTCCGGTGGTGGCGATGCGGGCGGAGGGGCGCATGGGCCCGCCCGTCCTCCTGCGCCGTGAGGCTTTCCACCTCGTGAACGAGGCGTCCGGCGACGCCGGCCTCGGCCCCGTGCTGGCGCGGCACCCCGACCTCGTGTCTCACGTCGACCTTGCTGCTCACGCCCCGGACGTGGACACCCCGCAGGACCTGGAGGCCCTCGTCGTGCCCTCCGAGCTGCCGGCCGGTGGCTAGAATCGGTCACATGTTCGAATCGCGGGATCGATGACGATCGAGCGCGTCACGGCGATCGAGGTCGGCGAGGACGAGCTCGCGCTCGAGTCCACGGTTCGTCCGCGGCGGCTGGACGAGTTCGCCGGTCAGGATCGGATCAAGGAGAACCTCGCGATCCTGATCGACGCCGCGCGCAAGCGCGAGGAGCCGGTCGACCACATCCTCCTCTACGGCCCGCCGGGGCTGGGCAAGACGACCCTCGCCAACATCGTGGCCGCGGAGCTCGGGGCGCAAATCCGGACGACGAGCGGCCCGGCGATCGAGCGCGCCGGTGACCTCGCCGCGGTGCTCACCAGCCTCGGCAAGGGCGACGTGCTGTTCCTGGACGAGATCCATCGGCTCAGCCACGCCGTCGAGGAGATCCTGTACCCGGCCATGGAGGACTACGCGCTCGACGTGGTCCTGGGCAAGGGCCCTGGCGCGCGGACGGTACGGCTCCAGATCGAGCACATCACCGTCATCGGCGCCACGACGCGCGTCGGAAGCATCACCGGGCCCCTCCGTGACCGATTCGGCGCCACGTACCGGCTCGACTACTACACGACCGGGGAGCTGGAGCAGATCCTGCGTCGGTCGGCGCTGATCATCGGCGTCGATCTCTCCGACGACGCGGCCGCCCTCGTCGCGCGCCGTTCACGTGGCACGCCGCGCATCGCGAACCGGCTGCTGAAGCGCGTCCGCGACTACGCCCAGGTCCGCGGCGGGGGAGACGAGCGCGTGAACGCGGAGAGCGCGCGCGACGCCATGGACCTCCTCGAGGTCGACGACCGGGGCCTGGACGCGATGGACCGGCAGTTGTTGCGAGCCATCGCCGAGCACCACGCCGGCGGCCCGGTCGGCCTCGCGACGATGGCCGCAACCGTCAGCGAGCCGATCGAGACGATCGAGGACGTGGTCGAGCCGTACCTCATGCAGATCGGGATGCTCGCCCGCACGGCGCGGGGCCGCCAGCTCACGGCGAGCGGCTGGGAGCATCTCGGCCTCCAGCCCCCAGCCGGCGCGACCGCCGCGGCGAGCGCCGCCCAGCCGGGCCTCTTCGACTCCTGATGTCGCCCGAGCTCGGGCGCATCATCCTGATCATCGGCATCCTGCTGGTGATCGTGGGCGGCCTGGCGGCGCTCGGCGTGCGCCTGCCGTTCGGTCGGCTGCCGGGCGACATCGCCATCGAGGGCGAGCGCGGCGGCATCTACTTCCCGATCGTGACGATGATCATCGTGAGCGTGGTCCTCACGGTCCTCTTCAACCTCTTCCTGCGCCGCTAGCGGCCGCGCGCACAAAACCCTTCCGGCGCCATCCCGCGAGGAGTAGTGTGCGCGGCGGCACCGCGCCCGACTTTTCGGTGTCGAGCCCGTTCGTGCCCACGGAGCGGAGGGTGACCCTGGTGGACGACCTGAGCGATGCGGCGGCGCGCCGCGATCCGCGTGATCCTGAAGGTCCCGTGCGGGAACCCGCACCAAACCTGCCACCGACCGGGCGCACGGCGCCCAGCGGCGGGGGCCTCGACTCGTTCTTCAAGCTCAGTGAGCGGGGGACGACTGTAGGGACCGAGGTTCGGGCGGGCCTCACGACCTTCCTGGTGATGGCCTACATCATCTTCCTGAACCCCCTGATCCTGTCGAACATGTTTCCGGAGGGACCGGATCGGACCGCGTTCATTCCCGCGGCGGCCGCCGCCACGGCGCTTCTCGCGGGCGTCCTCACCATCGCGATGGGGGTCGTCTCGAACTATCCGATCGCCCTGGCCGCCGGCCTCGGCATCAACGCGATCGTGGCCTTCGGGCTCGTCCTCGGCCTGGGGCTCTCGCCGGCCGGCGCCATGGGCGTCATCGTCCTCGAGGGCATCATCGTCCTCGTCCTCGTCATCGTCGGCCTGCGCGAGGCGATCATGAACGCGGTACCGCTGGCGCTGAAACGTGCCATCGGCGTCGGCATCGGCCTCTTCATCCTGTTCATCGGCTTCGTGGACGGAGGGCTCATCGGACCGGGCACGCCGGTCGTGCAGTTCAATTTCCCGGTCGAGCCCGCGGCCTGGGTCTTCGTGCTGGGTCTGGCGCTCACGATCGTGCTGTTCGCCCTGAAGGTGCGCGCGGCGCTCCTGATCAGCATCGCGGTGATGTCGGTCATCGCCTACATCCTCGGACTCACCGAACTCCCGGCGAACTTGGACTTCGTTCCGGACTTCTCGACGCTCGGAGACTTCGACGTCACCGAGGTCTGGAACGTCGGCATCCTCGCGGCGGCCCTCACCGTCTTCGCGATCATGCTCACCGACTTCTTCGACACCATGGGCACGGCCACGGCCATCACCGAACAGGCGCGTCTGACGACGCCGGATGGGAGGGTGCCGGGGATCAACCGCGTGCTCCTCGTCGACTCGGTTGCCGCTGCGGCCGGCGGGGCGGCGGGCATCAGCTCGAACACGACCTACATCGAGAGCGCGGCGGGCGTGGCCGAGGGAGGCCGCACGGGCCTCACGTCGGTTGTCACCGGCGTCCTCTTCCTGCTGGCGGTGTTCGTGACGCCGCTGGCGGGAATGGTCCCGTTCGCGGCCACCGGTCCTGTGCTGGTGGTGGTCGGCTACCTCATGGCCACCCTCATCAAGGACATCAACTTTGGCGACATGGAGGAGGGATTCCCGGCGCTGCTCGGCATCACGCTGATGCCCCTGACGTACAACATCACGGTCGGCATCGGTGCGGCGTTCCTCACGCATGTCCTCATCAAGGCCGTGCGGGGCAAGTTCGGCGAGATCCATTGGCTGCTGTGGGTCGTGGCCATCGCCTTCGCGATCTACTTCGCTCAGTCCTGGCTGAACACGCTGCTGTAGCGCACCCTCTTCGGACACGACCGATAGCGCCCGGCCGGCCCGTCCGGCCGGGCGCTAGGCTCCTTGCGTGACCGCGCGGCGCCTCCGGGTCAACGACTTCGCATACGACCTCCCGACCGACGCGATCGCCCAGACGCCGGCCGAGCCGCGCGACGCCTCTCGCCTGCTCGTCCTGGACCGGGCGCAGTCGTCGCCGTCGGCTCCGGCGCTGGCGCACGCCACCTTCGGCGAGATCGGGGAGTGGCTGCGAGCCGGCGATCTGCTGGTGGTGAACGACTCGCGCGTCATGCCGGCGCGGCTACGCGCACGACGGGCCAGCGGCGGCGCGGCCGAGCTCCTCGTCCTGCGTCCGCTCGACGACGCCGATGGCCGGTGGGAGGCGCTCGTCCGGCCGTCGAGGAAGATCCGCATCGGCGAGACGGTCGAGGTCGGCGAGGGGGAAAGAGTCGAGGTCGGCGAGCGGGTGGGTGACGGGACGCGGGCCATCCGATTCGGCCGCGACCCGCACGCCGTCATGGCCGCGGCGGGGGAGATGCCGCTTCCGCCGTACATCCGCGACCGCTCGGCACCGGCGGATCGCTACCAGACGGTCTACGCGCGGCCACCGGGTTCCGCTGCGGCCCCAACGGCCGGGCTGCACTTCACTCCCGAGCTGCTCCAGCGCCTGGTCGCTGCGGGCGTCCAACTCGGCGAAGCTGTACCAGCACGCGCTGCACTCAGAGCAGTTCGGCGTGACCGCGACCGGCGTCGCGTTCGACTGGGCCAACGTGCAGGCGTGGAAGGCTGACGTCGTCGGCAAGCTCGTTGCCGGCGTCGGCGCCGCGGAGAAGCGGGCCGGAGTGCAGGTTGCGAACGCGCACGGCACCCTGGTCGGACCCGGTGTGGTCGAGGTCGACGGAGAGCGGAAGACATCCGACCACGTGATCATCGCTACCGGCTCGGTGCCGGTGATGCCACCTATCCCGGGCGCGCAGGACAACCCGCTGGTGGTCGACTCCACCGGCCTGCTCGCCGTCAAGGCCGTGCCGAAGCGACTCGCAATCATCGGCGGCGGCGTTATCGGGGTCGAGTTCGCGTCCCTGTTCGCCGCATTCGGCGCCCAAGTCGAAGTGATCGAGATGCTGCCCGAGATCGTCCCGTTCATGGACGACGACCTCGCCGCAAGGCTTCGCAAAGCGCTCAGCGGCGTCAGCTTCCACCTGGGCTGCCGGGTCACCAGCATCGAGGGCGCCACGGTCGTCTACGAGAC
>JBDTWT010000046.1:0-10193 GCA_040006555.1 Chloroflexota bacterium | reverse complement strand
CATCTCCGGGCCCGCGACGTCGCCGGCGACGTAGACGTCCTCCGCGATCCGCAGCTGCTCGTCGGGCGCCAGGCGGCCGCGCTCGGCCTTCACGCCGATCGTCTCGAGCCCGAGGCCGTCGAGCGGCAGGTCGCGTCCGATCGCCAGCAGGATCTCGTGGCCCTCCGCGGGGTTTCCCGCCGAGAGCTTCACGGCGTGGGCACGCCCGCGCTTCGCCGCTCGCACGGCCGTGGCACGCACGCCGAGGCGAAGGCGGACGCCATCGCGTTCGAGGCCCTCGGCGAGCAGCGCGGACGAGCGGGGATGCTCACGATCGTGGAGGCGCGCCCGTGGATGCACGAGGGTCGTCCGCACGCCGTACCTGGCGTAGACCTGCGCGAGCTCCACGCCGGTCGGCCCGCCACCCAGGATCACCAGCGAGCGCGGCAGCTTGCGGGTCGAGGTGCCTTCGACGTTCGTCCATGGCTTCGCATCGGCCAGGCCCGGAATGTCCTTCGGCACGCGGCTCACCGACCCCACCGCCAGGACGACGGCGCCCGCCTCGATCGTTCGGTCGCCGACCCGCACGCGCCCCGCGCCGGCGAGCGCGGCCGAGCCGCGGATCACGGTCGCGCCGGCGCCCTCGAGTGAGTGCACGTGACCCGAGTCGTCGGGCTCATCGGTCTTCGTGCGGTTGATCATGTAGTCGCGGAAGGCCGATGCCTTCGGCCACGGATAGCGCCCACCGCAATGGTGAATCGCCGCCGCGTGGAGCAGCGCCTTGGAGGGCATGCAGGCCCAGTACGGGCACGAGCCCCCGAAGAGACCGCGGTCCACGATGGCGACCGATGCGCCCTTCGCCCGCGCGTAGTGGGCGGCTGCCTCGCCCGCGGCCCCTGCGCCGATGACGACGAGATCGAACCGGTCCATGCGCCGAATCATACCCACGATGGTCTGGCACGCAGCCGAGCCGTCATTGTGGAAACCACTCCGCCGTCGCGCGCCTCCTCGAGGCCCTCCGCATGCAGCTCAGGCGCTACGCCCGGAATCCGACCTCGCGGCCTCCGATCCACATGCGGTGAGGGCGGACGGAACCAAGGCTCAGGGCGAAGGCGCCCTCGTGCTCCGCGTCCCATGCGACGAGGTCCGCCGCCATCCCCTCGCGGAGCGCGCCGGTCGCGTCCCCCATGCCCAGCGCGGCGGCGGCCCCGGCCGTCGCTGCCGTCAATGACTCGGTCACGGTCATTCGGAGGAGCGTCGCCCCGAGGCCGATGACCAGCGGCATGGCGCCGAATTGCCCGAACGTGCCGGCGTTCGCGTCGCTCGCAAGGGCCACGGTGGCCCCCGCGTCGATCAGCCCCCGCGCCGGAGGCATCCGCGCGCGGATGACGAGCGTCGGCGCCGGCAGGAGCGTCGCCACGGTCGACGAGGCGACCAGCGCCCGCACACCGGCAGCGTCGAGCTGCTCGAGGTGGTCCACCGAGGCGGCGTGCAGCCGCGCCCCGAGCAGTGTCGCCCCGGTGTTCACGAGCTGGTCGGCGTGGAGCCGGATCCCGAGGCCGCTGGCGCGGGCCGCGCGCGCGACTCGCTCCGTGGCGGACAGGTCGAAGAATCCCTCGTCGCAGAAGACGTCGACGAACTCGGCGAGCCCCTCCGCCGCGGCTGCGGGGACGATCTCCTCGGCGACGTGCGCGGCGTAGTCGGACATCGAGCTTGCCTCGGGCGGGACGGCGTGCGCGGCGAGCAGCGTGCGGACGACGCGGATGGGGAGGCGCTCCGCGACGCGGCCGATCAGGCGCAGGTGGCGCAGCTCCTCTTCCAGGGAGAGGCCGTACCCAGACTTGCACTCGACGGTCGTCGTGCCGGCTGCGATCGCCTCACGGAGCCTCCCCTCGACCAGCTCCTCGAGTTTGGCGTCGTCGGCCGCGCGGGTCGATGCCACGGTGCGGAGGATCCCGCCGCCCGTGTACGGGGCGCCCTCGAGCCGTGCGGCGGCCTCATCGGCCCGGTCGCCGGCGAAGGCCGGATGGGTGTGGCTGTCCACGAGTCCGGGGGTGACGAGCGCGGAGCCGAGGTCGATGCGTTCGGCGTCCGAGCGCGGTGCCTCCGTCGGGGAGCCCACCCACGCGATGCGGCCCTCGACGATGAGCACCGCCCACGGCGAGAGGCCGAGCGGGGCCAGGCGGCCGCTGCCGGTGAGAAGCACTGGATGCGACGAATGGGAGCGAACCACGCGAGCGAGGGTACCGCGTGCATTCGCGGCCGGCCGTACACTCCCCGCCATGGCGGCCAAGCCCGCGATCCTCATCGTCGACGACGACCCCCCGGTGCTGCGCGCCGTCGAGCGCGACCTCCGCGCGCGGTACGCCGCCGACTACCGGATCCTTGCCTCCGGGTCGGGCCCAGAGGCGCTCGAGCTGGTCAGGGAGCTGACGCGACGCGGCGACGCGGTGGCCCTCTTCATTGCCGACCAGCGAATGCCGGTGATGACCGGGATCGAGCTCCTGCGCGAGGCGCTGCCACTCCAGCCGGAGGCGAAGTCGGTCCTGCTCACCGCCTACGCCGACACCGAGGTCGCGATCCGCGCGATCAACGACATCCGCCTCGACCATTACCTGCTCAAGCCGTGGGATCCGCCTGAGGAGCGGCTCTATCCGGTCCTCGACGACCTTCTCGCCGACTGGGCGGCAGGCTTCCGCCCCCCGTTCGAGGGCCTGCGCCTCATCGCCCCTCGCTGGGCGCCCCGAGGCCACGAGATTCGCGACTTCCTCGCACGCAACCAGATCCCGTACGCCTGGCTCGATCCGGACACGGACGAGGAGGGGCAACGAATTGCGGACTCGCTCGAAGCGCCGATCAAGCCGGGCGAGCCGGTCGTCCTCTTCGCCGACGGTAACGCGCTCCGCAACCCGACCAACCGCGAGCTGGCCGATGCGATCGGCCTCTCGACACGCGCCACCCTGCCCTTCTACGACCTCCTGATCGTTGGCGCAGGTCCGGCCGGGCTGGCGGCCGCCGTCTACGGGGCGAGCGAAGGGCTCAAGACGCTCCTCATCGAGCGCGAGGCGCCGGGAGGGCAGGCGGGGACTTCGAGCCGCATCGAGAACTATCTCGGGTTCCCGGCGGGCCTCACCGGCGCCGATCTCGCGCGGCGCGCGCTCGCGCAGGCGCGCCGCCTGGGCGCAGAGATCGTCTCTTCGCAGGAGGCCAGCAGCATCGCCCGCGCCGATCCGTATCGCACGATCGTCCTCGACGACGGGTCCGAGCTCTCGTGCCAGGCGATGATCGTGGCGACCGGCGTGACGTACCGGCAGCTCGACGTCCCGGGAGCCGCGGAGCTCGCCGGTGCGGGGCTGTACTACGGGGCGGCCACGACCGAGGCCCTGCTGTACCGCGACGCGGAGGTCGGCGTCATCGGCTCGGGCAACTCGGCGGGCCAGGCCGCCGTCCACCTTGCCCGGTACGCTCGCCGCGTCAACCTCATGGTCAAGGGCCCCGACCTCTCGTTCATGAGCGCCTATCTCGCCGAGCAGCTCGGTGCGCTGGAGAACGTCCGCGTCTTCACGCACGCCGAGACGGTCGCGATCCACGGCGAGCGACACCTCGAGCGCGCGGACTTCCGCCTGCCCGACGGCGACATGTCACTCGATCTCGAGGCGCTGTTCATCTTCATCGGCCAGCAGCCGCGCACCGGCTGGCTCGAGGGCGCCCTCGACCGCGACGATCAGGGATTCGTCCTCACCGGTCCGGACGTCACCGCGGAGCAGGGCTGGAGGCTCGACCGCGACCCGTTCCTCCTGGAGTCGAGCATGCCCGGCGTGTTCGCGGCGGGCGACGTTCGCCACCGCTCGGTGAAGCGGATCGCAAGCGCGGTCGGCGAGGGCGCCATGGCCGTGCAGTTCGTGCACCAGTACCTCGCCTCGCTGTGAGGCCAGGGCGATGACTCCGGCCGAGGCGCTGCGCGCGAGCCAGCTGTTCGCTCATCTTCCGGACGACGAGCTCGCGAGGCTCGTTGACATGAGCGAGCCGATGCGACTTCGCGCCGGCGAGCAGCTGCTGACCGAGGGGACCGAGGCCCATGAGTTCTTCGTGATCGTCGAGGGCGAGGTGAGCGTGACGAAGCGCAGCGGTGAGGGAGAGGTGCCGATCGCCGTGGTCGGCCCGGGTGGGATCGTCGGGGAGATGGCCGTCATCGAGGACCGGGCGCGAAACGCCTCGGTCATCGCGCGGACGGACGTGGCCGTGCTGCGCGTGCCGAGCGAAGCCCTGAGCAGCGTCCTTCAGCGGCCGGAGACGGCGCTCGCGATCCTGCGCACCGTCATGGGGCGGCTGCGCTCGACCGAGGCGCTGCTGCGCGAGCGCGAGAAGCTCGCCGCCCTGGGCACACTGTCTGCCGGGCTCGCGCACGAGCTCAACAATCCCGCGGCGGCGGTCCGCAGGTCGGCCGACGCCCTCCGCGACGCGCTCGCGGCTCGCGACGCAATGACGAAGCCCGAGGACATCCCACCCCCGCCGGCGCGGCGGACGCTTGGGGCCCTCGAGCGGGCCCACGCCGCCGATGCCCTCTCCGGAGTCGTCTCCGATCCCGTGGGGGCCGCGGCGCTGGTGGACGCGGGGTGGACCGCCGAGGCGCTGCGCGCACTCCCCGCGGAGACCGTCGCCTGGCTCGCGGCGGACGCATCGGTCTCCGAGCTCCTGGGCGAGCTGCGTCTGGCCTCGGGGCGGATCAGCGAGATCGTCGACGCGGTGAGGGGCTACGCCTACCTCGACCAGGGCCCCGTCCAGCGGGTGGACGTGCGCATCGGCCTGGAGCAGACGCTCGTCATCCTGCGCCATCGGCTCAAGCACGGCGTCGAGATCCGCCGCGAGCTTGCGGACGACCTGCCCGAGATCGAGGCGTTCGGCTCCGAGCTCAACCAGGTGTGGACCAACCTCATCGACAACGCGGTGGACGCCATGGGTGAGACGGGCACGCTGACGCTGCGGGGGGAGCGCGACGGCGACGGCGTCCGGGTGGCGATCTGCGACACCGGCTCGGGCATCCCCGACTCGATTCGCGGGCGGCTCTTCGAGCCCTTCGCGACCACGAAACCGCCGGGCTCCGGCACCGGCCTCGGGCTGCACATCAGTCACTCGGTGGTGGCCCGGCACGGTGGCCGCCTCGAGGTTGAGTCCGAGCCGGGGCGCACCTGCTTCACGGTCACGCTGCCGGGACGCCCGCCGGATAGCCAGACCCCGGCGTCACCCGGTGGGGTGCGCGCTCGGTGAGGCGCGCCGGGCCCGTACCCGGAGGGCGGTGAGCAGGAACCCGGCGAGGATGAAGAGCACGCCGAGGAGCTGGAATGCGGATGGCGCCTCGGACAGGATCCAGATCCCGAGGAACACCGAGCCCACCGGCTGGAGGGTCAGCACGACGGACGTGATCGCGGCAGGCAGCCGCGGCAGGCTGATGCTGATGAGCAGCCAGCCCACCACCTGCACGCCGAGGGCGAGGATCACGAGCCAGCCGTGGGCCGGCCACGATGGGACGAGGTCGACCTCGCCGAGCGGCAGGCCGATGAGCAGAGAGCAGACCGCGGCCGACGCCGTGGCGTCGAACAGTGGGCCCGCCGGGCGCCGGTGGTCCGCATTGGCGCGTCGCTGGACCAGGAGGAAGCCGGCATACGCGACTCCAGTCCCGAGTCCGAAGAGCACGCCGAGCAGTGGGTTGCGTCCGTACGCCTCGCCACCGCCCGCGACGCCGCTGATCAGCACGACGCCCATGAGGACCACTGGAACCGACGCGGCGACGCGCCAACCGGGGCGCTCGCCGAGCACGAGCCAGGCCGCGATCGGGACCACCACGACCTGCGTGTTGCCGAGCACGGTCGCGAGGCCGGCGCCCACCTCCTCGATGGCGTGATGCCACAGGACGAGGTCCGCGGCGAAGAACGCGCCCGCCATCCACGCCAGGCGCGCCTGGCCCGATGCGCGGGGCCCGTATCGGCGCCGCTCGTACCACGCCAGCAGGGCGAGCGGCGGCAGTGCGTAGGCGCTGCGGAAGATCGCCGCGGTCGCCGGCGATACGTCGGCGAGCTGCACGAAGATCGCCGAGAACGCGATCGTCAGAGCGCCGAGCACCGCGGTCAGGACCGGTCGTCGGGCGAGGCCCCTGGCGGCGGCTCGGGCGAGGACGGTCACGGGCGGAAGCCTACCGGCCCACCTGCCCTTGTGCGGATGACCGCCGCCGCCGCACACTGCGGTCGCCGATGACCACCAGCCTGCCGACCGGCACCGTCACGTTCCTGTTCAGCGACATCGAGGGGTCGACCCGCCTTGCCCGCAGCCTGGGCGACGCATGGTCGGGCGTGCTCACCGAGCACCGCGCGCTACTGCGCGAGGCCTTCGCTGCTCACGGTGGCGTCGAGGTGAGCACCGAGGGCGATTCGTTCTTCGTCGCCTTTCCGACCGTGGTCGGTGCGGTGGCGGCATCCGCGGCTGGTCAACGATCCCTCGCGGCGCACGAATGGCCGCCGGACGTCGAGCTGCGCGTGCGCATGGGGATGCACACCACCGGCGGAGCGCGCATCGCGGACGGGACCTACGCCGGCGTGGACGTGCACCGGGCGGCTCGCATCATGAGCGCGGGCCATGGCGGGCAGATCCTCGTCTCGGCCCCGACGCGAGCGTTGGTCGAACAGGACCTGCCCGCCGGCGTGAGGCTGCTCGACCTCGGCGAGCATCGGCTGAAGGACCTTCCTGAACCGGAGGCCATCGCGCAGGTCTGTGTCAGCGGGCTGCCCACGGAGTTTCCCCCCCTTCGAACGCTGGACCCGGCGCGCCCGAGCCTGCCCGGGCAGGCCACGACGTTCATCGGCCGAGAGGAAGAGGTCACGCGCGTTCGCGAGCTGATGCGCTCGAACAGGCTGGTCACGCTCACCGGGCCTGGAGGGACGGGGAAGACGCGTCTCTCCCTCCAGGTCGCGGCGGAGGAGGTGGACGCCTTTCCCGACGGGGTCTTCTACGTGGAGCTGGCGCCCATTCGCGAGCCGGAACTTGTGCTGCCCTCGATCGCGAAGGCCATCGGCGTCGCGGACCCCGGGCCCCAGCCGGTCCAACGGCTGGCCGAGCACCTCGCGGGCAAGCGCCTCCTCCTCGTCCTCGACAACCTCGAGCAGGTCGTCGAGGCGGCGACAGACATCGGAGAGCTGCTTCAGCGCGCGAGCGGCCTCTCGATCCTGACGACGAGCCGGAGCGCATTGCGGGTGTACGGCGAGCAGGAGTTTCCCGTGCCGCCGCTGCCGATGCCCGACCCGAGCGACGTGCCAGCCGATCGGAAGATCGCGCGGTACGCCGCGGCCGCGCTGTTTCGGGAGCGCGCGCGACGAGTCAAGCCGGACTTCGAGATCACCGACGACAATGCGCCCGCGGTGGCCGAGATCTGCTGGCGGCTCGACGGCCTGCCGCTGGCGATCGAGCTGGCCGCAGCGCGCATCCGGATCCTCTCGCCGCAGGCGATGGTCGAGCGCCTCAGCCGCCGGCTCGAGCTGGGCTCAGGTGGCTCGCGCGACCTGCCGGCCCGCCAGCAGACCCTGCGCGGAGCGATCGACTGGAGCTACGACCTCCTCGACGAGGAAGAGCGGCGCTTCTTCGGCGCCTTCGCCGTCTTCGCGGGTGGGGCCGACCTCGCGGCCGTGGAGACCATTCTCGGCCGGCAGGCGGGAGAGGTCGTCGACATCCTCGGCGCCCTCGTCGACAAGAGCCTGCTGCAACAGGAAGAGCTCCCTAATGGGACGCCTCGCATGCGGATGCTCGAGACGATCCGGGAGTTCGCCGCGGAACGTCTGGGCGAGCGGGCGGACGAGCAGGGGGCGCTTCAGCGCGCCCACGCCGAGCACTTTGCCGCGCGCGTCGAGGAGGCCGCCGCCCGCATCTTCACCGATGGCCAGAAGGCTGCACTTGACGGCGCCGAGCTGGAGCACGACAACCTCCGCGCGGCCCTGAGCTGGGCCACGGCGGAGGGCGAGGCCGCGCTCGCGGTGCGGATGCTGGCCGCCTCGTGGCGTATGTGGCAGATGCGCGGCTTCCTTACGGAAGGGGAGGACCGCGCCGCTCGCGTCCTTGCCATCCCCGGGCTGGAGGGGCATCCGGGCGAGCTGGCTGTCGCGCTCGAGGCCGCCGGCGGGTTGGCCTACTGGCGCGGCGAGATGGAACTCGCCCGGGAACGCTACGGGCGCGCCCTGGCGATCCATCGTGACATCGGCGACGACGCCGCCATCGCCAACGCCCTTTACAACGTGAGCATGAGCTTCACGATCGGGGAGGACGCGGCGCCCGTGCGGATCCCGCCCGACATCCTGAGCAGCGCACAGGAGGCGGTGAGCATCTACCGGCGCATCGGTGACCGCCCTGGCGAAGGCAAGGCCCTGTGGGCGCTCCTCGACATGGAGGTCCTCCAGCTCAACAGCGATGCCGCAGTCCGGCTCGGCGCGGAATGCCTTCGCATCTTCACGGAAGCTGAGGACCGCTACATGCTCGCCTGGACCGAGTTCATGCTGGGCCTGAACGACAACCTCCGCGGCGAGCGCGCGACCGGCCGAGGGCACTACCTGCGGGCCCTCGAGTCGTTTCGATCTTCCGGTGACCTTTCCGGGTACGCGTTGGTGCTCGACGGGCTTGCGGCCGTGGCCTTCGACGGGGGACACCGCACATACGCCATGCGGGTCGCCGGTGGAGCCGATGCGATCCAGCGGCAGGGAGGCGCCCATCTCGCACGGCGCAACCGGGAGTGGGCGGGCTTCTACCCCGAGCGCCTGCTCAGCGATCCGGAGCTGGCCGCGGCGTGGGACGAGGGCCGCTCGATGGAGTTGGACGAGCTCCTGGACCTCGCCGCCGCCGGTCCGCCCCAGGCCTAGGCGGGCGCGGCCAGATCCCGGCGCGGAAAGATGAAGAGCGCGTAGGCGATCGGGATGATGGCGGCGGCGAAGACGATCACGAAGTCGAGAGGCCGGACGTCCCCCGTGAGGATCGCGCCTGGATCGAAGTGGTGGAGCAGCGAGTAGTCCTGCGTCCAGGCCGCATCGGTCCACAGCGAGCCCAGGATCTCCAGGAAGTAGTGGATGAGGAGCCAGGCCAGCGTGAGGCCGATGGCCGGCCCGGGACGGTCGAACGAGACCGATGCCGCGAGCCCGAAGGTCGTGAAGGCCGCCCACAACCCGAAGCCGTTGAGGATCACCAGCGGCAGGCGAGCGCTGTCCAGCTCGTCGCCAAGGCCCAGCCCGGTGGAGGCGCCGAACATCGCGCCCAGCAGCGTCGAGAGGACGACGAGGACGATGAGCAGGAGCGCCACGAGGATGCTCACGTACAGGGAGGTGCGGGAGATCGGGCGCGCGAGCAGCGTCTCGAGGGTGCCGCGAGCTCGCTCGCCCGCTATGGCGGTGGACGAGGCACCGATGGCGAAGATGCCGACCATCGCGAGCGCGAGCGGGTGCTGGAGCCCGAGGGTGATCGCTCCCGGCAGGGTGAAGAGCGACCCGGAGCCGATGTTCAACAGCTCACGCGGGATGGCTCCGGAGTTCACGAGGTCCCGCATCGCCTCGCTGAACGCGGTGTAGACGATCGGTATCAGCACGCCCCACGCGATCGCGGCCAACAGCACGACGAGCAGTCGCGTGCGCTGCCAGCGCAGTGTCTGGCGGAAGAGGCGGCCGTTCACGACTCGGGCGCCTTCCGCGTGCCGGCCGCGGGTGCTGCGCCCGCATCGGCGTAGTACTCCAGGAACGCCTCCTCCAGGCTCGCCGGCTCGATGGTCAGGTCCTCGAGGCTGGGCGATGCGATGGCGCGGACGAACTCGGCGACGGCTCCCGTGAGCGTGCCGTGCATCCGGTTGCCATGGACCTGCACGTCCTCCAGCCCGGGGAGCGAAGGGAGGTCGGGCGCGCCACCGCGCCAGCGGATCATGACCCGCCGCCGTCGCCGGGCGAGGAGGTCGCCCACGTCGTGGATGGCCATCAGGCGGCCGGCGCGGATGATCGCCACGCGGTCGCACAGTCGCTCGACCTCGGACAGGACGTGGGAGCTGAAGAAGACGGTGCGACCCTGGGCCCTGAGGTCGTCGAGGATGCGGTAGAAGGCCTGCTGCATGAGCGGGTCGAGACCCTCGGTCGGCTCGTCGAGGATCGCGAGCTCCGGGTCGTGCTGGAGCGCCTGGACGACGCCGATCTTCTGGCGCATGC
>JBDTWT010000045.1:0-10240 GCA_040006555.1 Chloroflexota bacterium | reverse complement strand
CACTGCATCCCGGTCTACCCGCACTTCCTGTTCAACGACGATCCCCAGCTGCGCATGCCGCCGCTCGCTCGCGAGATCAACGAGGGGATGGGCGCCTTCACCGTGGACGTGATCGAGGACCGCCTGGGCTCGCTCGACGGGCAGCCGGTCCTCGTGCTGGGGATCGCGTACCGCGCCGACGTCCGCGAGGACGCCTTCAGCAGCGCATTCCGCCTGCGCGACGAGCTGCTCGCGGCGGGCGCCCGGGTGTACGGGCACGACCCCTACTTCGACGCCGATCACCTCCGGAGCGTCGGGTTCGAGCCGTACGACCTCGCCGCGCCGGAGCCGGTGCGCGTGGCCGTGCTCCAGGCGGCGCACGCCGCCTACCGCGAGCTCGATCCCGCGAGCCTGCCGGGGCTCGAGCTGTTCGTCGACGGCCGCAACGCCCTTGACCGCCGGGACTTCGAGCGCCGCGGGATCGGGTACGTCGGCATTGGGCGCTGAGGCCGCGGCCGATCCACCCATGGTTGGCCTGGCCGCCGGTCGCGGCGTGTGGGTCATCCTGCCGACCTACAACGAGCGGGAGAACCTCGAGCGCATGGCCGGCACGATCCTCGAGGTCCTGCCCGAGGCGCACATCCTCGTGGTGGACGACTCCTCGCCGGACGGGACCGGTCAGCTGGCCGATACGATCGCCGCGCGGGAGGATCGGCTCGCCGTCCTCCACCGGGCCGGGAAGGAGGGCCTCGGCGTCGCGTACCGCGAGGGCTTTCGCTGGGTGCTCGCCCGCTACGACATGCGGGCGGTGGTCCAGATGGATACCGACTTCAGCCACGATCCGCGGGACCTGCCGCGGATGCTCGGCCCGCTGATGCTCGACGCGGACGTCGTCCTCGGCACGCGCTACATGCGCGGAGGGAGCACCGCGGGGTGGCCATGGCATCGCCGCTTCGTGAGCCGTGGCGGGACCGTCTTCGCGCGCGTCGTGCTGGGACTGCCCTACAACGACCTTACCGGTGGCTTCAAGGCATGGCGCCGGGAGATCCTCGAGCTGGTCCGGCTGCGCGAGACGTCGGGATCCGGGTACGCCTTCCAGATCGAGACGACGTGGTGGGCGCACCGCCGCGGCGCGAAGATCGTCCAGGTGCCGATCGTCTTCCGAGAGCGGACCGCGGGCGCGTCGAAGATGACGAAGGGCATCATCGGCGAGGCCCTGTTCCTCGTCCTTCGCCTGCGTCTGCAGGCGATCGGCCGCTCGATCGCACGGCGCCCGTACAGGTGAGCCGGCACGCATCGCTGCGCCCGGCGGCACCATCGGCTAGCATGGCCGTCCGCTGAGCGCCCCGGCGGCCACCCACGGCCGCAGCGCGAGCCGCCGCGCGAGCCTCTTGACCAGGAGCCGATGACCTTCCGAACGCGCCCCGTACTCGATCGCAAGCACCGTCCGCGCTGGCAGGACGAGCTGCGCACGCAGCAGCTGACCGTCATCGCCTTCGCCGTGGCGATCGCGCTCGCCCTGGGCATCTTCGGCGCGGCGGCGTGGAACGGCTACTGGGAGAGCCACTTCAGGCCCGTGGCCGCGGTCGCGGGGACCACCTTCGACCGCGCTGACCTCAGCGAGCGCGAGGCGATCATCGCCGCGGAGACGATCGCGGCGTTCACGGAGCTGCAGGCCCAGCTCGGCGGCCCGCGTGACCAGCTGCTCCAGCAGCAGATGGACGGGCTCAGTCTGCAGATGTCGAGCCTCTCGACGGCCGCGAGCGACTCGCTGGTCGAGTCCGCGGTGCTCGCCTCGCGGGCCGACGAGTACGGCGTGAGCGTGAGCGACGATGCACTCGAGGCCGGCCTCTCGGAACGGCTGACCCTGCCCGAGCGCGTGGCGGCGAACCTGATCCTGGTCCAGTCGCTGCCCGCGGATTCCGAGGCGGATGCGGAGCCCACCGACGCGCAGCGCGAGGCCGCCCGCGCGGAGGCGGAGGAGGCCAGGGCCAGGGTCGAGGCCGGCGAGGACTTCCAGGCGGTGGCGGCCGAGGTGAGCGACGATTTCACCGCGACCGGCGGCGGCCTGCTCGGCTGGTTCGAGGACGACGACGCGGCGTACGACGAGTACTTCGACGCGCTGGCCGATGCGGAGGTCGAGGCGATCGTCGGGCCCATCGAGACCGAGCGCGGGTACGCGGTCCTCGAGCTTCTCGCACGGCGGGAGGCGACGAGCGAGGGTGGCGTCGGAGAGCTGCTCGACCAGGCGGGAGTCGACGATGCCGCCTACCGCGAGTACGTCCGAGATGAGTTGCTGGTTGATGCCTACCGCGCGCATTTCGCCGATGAGGTCGCGACGTCGCCCGTCCGCCAGCAGCGCGTGGCGGAGATCTTCATCGCGCCCGTGTCAGGCGAGGCGGTTCCCCAGGTGAGAGCCCGGCACGTCCTGATCGCGCCGCTCCCCGACGCGGCCGACCAGACCGCGGCGACCGACGAGCAATGGGCGGCCGCCCTCACCGAGGCTGAGGAGGTGCGCGAGCTCCTGAGCGCGGAGGATGCGGACTGGTTCGAGATCGCGGAGGAGCGGAGTGCCGATCCGGGCTCGGGCGCGCGTGGCGGCGACCTCGGCTGGTACGACCCCGCCGCGTCGCCCTTCGTCGTGGAGTTCAGCGAGGCCCTCGAGGGGCTGGAGGTCGGTGAGCTGAGCGATCCCGTCCGGACCGACTTCGGCTACCACCTGATCGAGAAGACGGCCGAGCGCGAGCGCGCGCAGGCGCAGGCGGCCGCGCTCGTCGAGGAGCTGCGCGCCGCCCCGGAGACGTTCGCCGCGACCGCGACCCGCCTGAGCGAGGACCACGAGACTGCGCGGGAAGGCGGGGAGCTCGGCTGGGTGGCCCCGTACCAGCTCCAGGAGCAGCCGGAGCACGCGGTGTTCGCGCTCACCGAGGTGAACGAGATCAGCGATCCGGTCGATCTCGGCACGGCCGGCATCAGCATCTACCAGCTGCTCGAATCGTCCGAGAGCCGCGAGGTCGAGGCCGATCGGCTGGAGGAGATCCATGCCACCGGCTTCGAGCGCTGGCTGACGGAGGAAGTTCGGTCGTCGGTCCTCACGTGGGTCGACCCACAGTTCGCCTCAGCGGCAGCCTGAGGCGATGACCGACGGCGCCACCCGCGGCGTCGACCGGCTCCTGGCCGATGCCGGCCTCAACCCAGCGGACGGCGTCCAGGTCGTCGGCGGCGATCGGCTCGCCGCGGTGGCCTTCGACCCGTCTCTGCCGCTGATCCTCCTGGCCCAGGGCGCGACGCCGTCAACGGAGGCCACGCTGCCGGGACGGCACGCCCGGAGCGGAGCGCGGGCCGTCCTGTCCGCCCTCTACCCACCCTCGCACCGCCTGCTGCGGCTGCACGATCGCACCGAGCACGCCGTCGAGTCGCTCGACGACGCCGCGCTCGCCGCGCACGACTGGCTGGTGCCCGCGCTCGGCCCCATCGAGAACCTCGCGAGCCCGCACGGCATGGCCGCGATCTCGGCCCGCCTGCGCGCGCCGGACGGCTGCCCGTGGGATCAGCGCCAGACGCACCTGACGCTGCGCCCCTACCTCCTCGAGGAGGCGGACGAGACGCTCGCCGCGATCGAGCACGGCGCGCTCGCCGACCTCGCCGAGGAGCTCGGCGACCTCCTGCTGCAGGTCATCCTCCATGCCCAGTTCGCGGCGGAGGAAGGCCAGTTCGACCTGACCGACGTCTATCGGTCCATCGCCGGGAAGATCGTTCGGCGTCACCCGCACGTCTTCGGGGGCGTGCAGGTCGACGGGGTGGAGCAGGTGCTCAGCAACTGGGAGACGATCAAGGCCGGCGAGCGCGCCGAGCGCGGAAAGAAGGACGAGGGTGCCTTCGGCGGCGTGGCGCGGGCGCTCCCGGCCCTGCCCGCGAGCCGCGAGATCCAGGAGCGCGCAGCGGCGCTGGGGTGGGACTGGGAGGCCATCGAGCCGGTGTGGGAGAAGGTCGCCGAGGAGCTCGAGGAGCTTCGCGGCGCGGCCACCGACGAGGAGCGGCTGCACGAGATCGGCGACGTGCTGTTCGCCACCGTCAACCTCGCGCGCTGGATGAAGCTGGACCCCGAGGAGGCGCTGCGCGCCGCGAACCATCGCTGGGTCGCGCGCCATCGCCAGGTCGAGGAGCTCGCCGCGCAGCGCGGCATCGACCTGGGAGCCCTCAACCTCGCCGAGAAGGACGAGCTCTGGGACGAGGTGAAGCGCCGGTGACGTCGGCCGAACGGGTCGCCATCGTCGTCCACGCGATCTTTCCGGGCGACCCGCGCGTGCGGCGCCAGAGCGACGCGCTGCTCGATGCCGGGTACGAGGTGGACGTCATCGCCCTGCGCCAGCCCGGCGAGGCGGAGGAGGAGCGGTCGCACGGCGTGCGGATCGTGCGGCTGCCGATCAACCGGGCCTTCGTCGGCTTTGCCGGCCACCTCGCGGAGTACGTGGCGTTCACGGCGATGGCGACCTGGCGACTCGCCCGGGAGCATCGGCGCCGCCGGTACGCCCTCGTGCAGGTGGCCACGGTCCCCGACTTCCTGGGCTTCGCGGCGCTCCCTGAGAAGCTGCGCGGCGTCCCGCTGCTGCTCGACCTGCACGAGGACATGCCCGAGTTCTTCCGCGACCGCTTCCCCTCTGTGTTGCTCCGCCCCCTGATGCCGATCGTCGCCGCGACGGCCCGCGCATCCGCGTGGCTCGCGGACGAGCTCATCACGGTCCACGAACCGCTGCGGCAGCTGTCCATCGCGCGGGGGATCGCCCCCGAGCGCATCTCGGTCGTGATGAACAGCGCCGACGCACGCCTGTTCGACCCGTCGCGCCACCCGCGCCGGGAGTTCATGGCGGACGGCGAGCTGCGGCTGGTCCATCACTCCAACCTCCAGCGCATCTACGGCCTGGATCGGGCGATCGACGGCCTCGCGCGTCTGCGCGAGGGCCTGCGCTGGCGGCTCGACGTCTACGGCGACGGGCCGTGGCGGCCACAGGTCGAGGCGTCCATCGCACGCAACGGGCTCGAGGAGCGGATCGCGCTCCACGGCCGCGTTCCGATCGACGATCTTCCGGGGCTTCTCGCGGTGGCGGACGTCGGCCTCGTGCCCTCGCTGCCCCTGCCGTACCTCCAGTACTCGTTGAGCACCAAGCTGCTCGAGTACGCCGCGATGGGGGTCCCGATCGTCGCGAGCGACCTCGCCACGTTCCGCCACCACTTCACCGACGCGGCCATCCGCTTCGTTCCCGGCGGCGACCCCGACGCACTCGCGCGTGCGCTCGAGGCGCTGGTCGATGATCCCGCCGCGACCGTCGCCATGGGGCTCGAGGCGCGCCGCCAGGCCGGCGCCTACGACTGGGAGGTCCAGCGCGCCCGCTACCTGGAGATCGTGGAGCGCCTCATCCGCGGCTGAACTCGACGAACGCATCGCGCATCGCCGGCCTGTCGTCGAGCTGGAGAGCGCTCACTCCCTCCTCCGCGATCAGCCCACGGACGAGGCCACGGGCGCGGCCCTCGGAGAGCCCGACCCCGTGCGTGTACCGGACCTCGTCGACGGTGTGCACCCACTTCGGCGGGATCCTCCCGTCGACGAGCTCCAGGAAGCGCCCCGCGACCCGCTCCGCCGCCCACGCCTCCGCGAACTGCCTCGCTGCGAGGCCGAGCGCTCGACGGTGCTCCACGTCGGTGGCGAGCTTCCGTACCGCCGCCTCCAACCCGTCGGGATGGCACAGCTCGACCGGCGGCCATTCGAGGCTCGGCATGAGGCGCGCGATCTCGTCCCAGCCGTACCCGCCGAGCACGGATGGCCTGCCGTAGCGCGCGGCCTCCGCGACGAGCCCGGTGACCGGGATGTCCGAATAGAGCTGGTCGACGACGAAGTGGCACCTGGCGAGCTCGTCGCGCACGACGCTGTTCGGGACGCCCACCAGCTCGACCAGCTCGATCGGCAGGCCCTCGGCGACGAGGCCGGCGATCACTTCGCGGATCCTGGCCGTTCCCTTCACGAACGGGTTGGAGGGTGCGTGGAGCACCCGGAGCGGAGGGGCCGGCGCCTCGGGCAGCAGTGCGGGAAAGTCGGCGATCGGTGGCTGGGGAATCCCGATGTCGTGGAACCCGACGACCGGCCGCGAGAAGAAGTGGCCGTAGAGCGGGAACGCGACGATCACGTGCGCCGAGCGCTCCAGCACCGCGATGTCGCGCTTCTTGGTGCGGGCCAGCTCGGCGCAGTCACCGATCGTCCGCCCGGTGGCGGGGTCCATGTCCGCGCCGTCGACGTAGGGCGGCCGCGCGTCGCTGCCATGGAAGACCAGGACGACCCGCTTGCCGAGCCGGCGGAGGATCGCAAGGTCCCGAAGCCGCAGGAAGGTCGTCCGGAACCCGAAGATGAAGACGTCGTGTCGTGCGATCGCCCACGTCATGAGCGCCACCAGGACGAGCCGATACGCCGCCTGCCACACGACGCGGCTCACCCCGCCCGTGGCCTCCACCCGACGCCGGCGAACCCGGCGCGCGAGGTCGACGAGCGGGTGGGTCGACCCGCCCCCGTAGCGGAACGGGTGGTCGCCGAGGTCGGCGAAGGTGGTCGGTACGCCGACCGCTTCCAGCCCGGCCGCGAGATTCGCGTAGTAGCCGCCGATCTCCAGCAGGCCGATGAAGACGCGGGGCGTTGCCTTCCTCCCCGCTCGTGCCGTCATTCGGCGCGCTGTCGCAGCCAGAGCTCGAGGTTGAGGATCCGCCACGGCACGGCGGTCGGGGCCCCGGCGGCGATGCGCTCGAGGGTCCGCGCCACGGTCCCGGGCCGGAGGAAGCCCGCATCCTCCGCGCGTGGTGAGCGGGCGAGATCGCTCCAGCGGCCGACCACCTCGCGCAGCCAGCGGTCCTGCGGCGGGACGAAGCCGATCTTGTCGCGGCGCGCCAGGACCTGGGGCGCGACGATCCCGCGCATCGCGTCCAGGAGGGCGACCTTGCGCCGGTCACCGTCGATCTTCAGGCGATCGGGAAGCCGCATGGCGAGCTCGACGATGCGGTGGTCCAGGAACGGCACCCTGGCCTCGATGCCGAAGGCCATGCTGTTGCGATCCTCGTAGCGCAGGAGCGCCGGGAGGCTGGAGCGCGCCACCTCGTCCCACAGCGTCGCCGCGAGCAGCGTCCCGCCACCGGCCGGCTCCGGGGAGTGGAGCGACTCGGCAGCACGCGTCCGCTCGCCGACCCAGCCCGGACCCCGGCGCTCGTCCAGGAACGGCACCCGTCGGGTCGCCGCGCGGCTCGTGCGTCGCAGGACGGACGCGAGGTACGCCGGGCGCCGCAGCGAGGAGCGCAGGATGCTCGCGACCTCGCCGGGGGCCAGGCGCGCAACGGTCCCGAGATCGCGGCGCTGGAGCGCGCCGAGCAGCCGCGCCGGTCGAACCCGCGGGTAGCCCGCAAGCAGCTCGTCGGCGCCCTGGCCGTCGAGCAGCACGCGCACCCCCGTCTCGCGCGCGAGCTTCATGACGTGGTACTGGGCCACGATGCTCGCCGATCCGAAGGGCTCGTCCTGGTGCCACATGACGCTCGGCAGGGTGTCGAAGAAGTCGTCCGCCGTCGGCGTCACCGTGTGGAGCTCGACCCCCGTCCGCTCGACGACCGCGTCGACGTACTCGCGCTCGTCGATGCCCGGCTCGCGGAACTCGGCGAAGAACGCGTGCTGTGGCAGGGCATCGCGCTCCGCGTGGGCGCGTTGCCGCGCGAGGCTGCCACTCCGCAGGCCGGACGCGATCGTCACGATCGACGAGCTGTCGACCCCGCCGGAGAGGCAGGAGCCCAGCTCCACGTCGGATCGCAGCTGGAGCGCCACGGCGTCGATGAGCAGCGCCCGCAGCTCCTCGACCTGCTCCGCGTCCGAGGCCCGCCGCGCGAAACCGACGTCCTCCGACAGCGGCGGCGGCGCCCAGTAGCGCTCGACCGTGCGGCTCCCATCGCGGCCCAGGATGAGGTTGTGCGCGGCCGGGAGGCGGCGGACGGCCCGGAAGAACGTGCGGTCGGAGTGGTCGACCATGGCGTCCAGCAGGAAGTCGCGGATGGCGCCGGGCTCCGGATCGCGTGACACCTCCGGCAGCGCCAGCAGTCCCTTGATCTCGCTGGCGAACGCGATGCCGCCGCGGTGCTCGGCGTAGAAGAGCGGCTTCACCCCGAGCCGGTCACGGGAGAGGAAGAGCCGCTCGCGCTCGACATCCCATAGGGCCATCGCCCAGATCCCGTTGAAGCGCTCGACACACGCGGTGCCCCACTCCGCGTACGCGGCCAGGATCACCTCCGTATCGGTCTCCGTGTGGAACACGTGGCCGGCGGCCGCGAGCTCGTCGGCGAGCTCCAGGAAGTTGTAGATCTCGCCGTTGTGGACGATCCAGTGGCGGCCGTCTGCGTTCGCCATCGGCTGAAAGCCGCTCGGCGTCGGGTCGAGGATGCTCAGTCGCTGCTGCGCGAGCACCGCCGCGCCGAGGTCCTGGCAGCCGGTCGAGTCAGGCCCCCGGTGCGCGAGGGCCTCCACGATCGTCCGGGCGAGGCGAGCGCCGGCCACCTCTCCGGGCGTGGCGATTCCGGAGATGCCGCACATCAGGCGGGGTCCCCGGCCGCGGTGGCCGCGGGCGATCGCGTCGGCGCCACCCAGACGGCGGCGATGCTCCCGATGCCGAGGAGGAACCAGAAGAGGAAACCGACGCTGTTCGCCTCGAGCAGCATCGTGGTGACCGAGCTCACGGCCAGCGCCACCGTCGCGGTGGCGATCCCACCGAGCAGCACGCGGTCGAGCCCCGCGGCGCGCCGCCCCGCGGCCAGGATCCGCAGGCCCGGCACCGCCGCGGCCGCGATGAATGCCGCGACGCCGATGACCCCGGACTCGACGAGCAGGTGGAGCCAGAAGTTGTCGACCGTGCGCTGCGGATAGAGGTTGAAGACCTCATCGGTCCCGTACTCCTCGTAGACGGGTGACCTGAAATCGTAGGCGACCGCCCCGCCCCACCGCCCGGGACCCACCCCGATGAGCGGATGGTCGGCGATGATCGGCAGCGAGTTCAGCACGAAGCGGATGCGCAGGTCACGCCCTTCGCCGACCGCGCCGACGCGGCCGAACGTCGAGCCGATCACGTTCGGTCGCACCGAGCCTCCGTCACCCGTGAGGATCAGGTCGCGCGGCATGAAGTTGGCGGTGAGGAAGCTGAGGGCGAGGATGGCCAGCGAGAGGAGCAGCGTGCGTCGGCCGTACCAGGCGAGCACGAAGATGGTCGAGACGGCCATGGCGAGCCACGCCCCCCGCGAGAACGTGAGCCACAGGATGAGCATGAGGAGGAAGGCGATCGCGATGGCAATGCGCCGATGCCTCTCGGACTCGAGGTTGGTGGCGGCGAGCAGGACGAACGGTGCCGCAGCCGTGATGAATGCGCCGAGGACGTTCGGATCGCCGATGAACGCCGCGAGGCGATAGAGCTCGCCGAACTGCCCCGTCATCACGTACAGGCCGAGCAGGTCCGGGCGGAGGATCGCCTGCGCCAGGGCGACGAGCGCGGCAGCCACCACGATGACGATGAACGCACCCACCGCGAGGAGCATCTGCCGTCGCGTCCATGGAACCAGCCGCGGCAGGAAGAAGAGCGTGGCCGCATCGAGCGTGAACACCATCCCCAGCACGGCCACGCCCAGGGGCACGCCGTTCACGAGCGTCGAGACGAGCGCCACCAGGCTGAACGCACCGAGCAGTGCGGTGACCGGGTGCCGGAACGCGGCCACCAGCCGACCCTCGCGAGCGGCTCGGACGAGCAGGGCGAGCGTGACGCTCAGGAGCAGGGCCTCGGAGAAGTAGTTCGCCAACGACGCGACTTCGACGGGCAGGAGGCCGGCGACGAGGTAGCGGTCGACGATCGGGCTGAGGACCACCAGCACGATCGCGGCATGCGGCCAGCGGAAGGCGGCGTAGACGACGAGTCCGATGAGCGCGAGGCCGGCGCCAACGAGCCCCGCGGTCGACACGCGGGCCACCAGGACGGCAGCGACGGTCACGAGGAGGGCGATCGCGACGATCGCGGTGGGGGACTGCAGCCAGCCGGCGAACGTTCGAGGGGAGGTAGGGGCGAGGCTCAGCGGGGCGCTCCGTGGTGCCGGGTGGATCGGGGCAGATTGTAGCCCGCCACCCTCCGTCGAGGCGCGCTCGGGGGTGGTAGCCTCCGACCGACGGGGCGTAGATCAGTCTGGCAGATCGCCTGCTTTGGGAGCA
>JBDTWT010000044.1:0-10283 GCA_040006555.1 Chloroflexota bacterium | reverse complement strand
ACCTGGTCCATGCCCATCACCGCTCGACGTACGGCGTCGGGGCGCAGGCGGAGGCATCGCGTTTCCTGTCCGAGCTGCCACCCGACCTGCTGGCCGCGTCGCGGTCGTCGGCGCCGTTCGGGCGCGGCGGGGGCACGCGCGGGACCGACGACGACGGCGGCTGGCTCCCGATCGGCTACCGCTCGCCGAGCGGGCGAGTCCGCGAGCCGCTGAGGCCGGTGTCGCTCCCCGACATGCAGACCGCGCCACGGGCGATCGGACGGAAGCTGGACGCCGCGCGCGAGCGGGTGGCTGCGGCGACGTACGAGGGCGGCAAGCCGGTCGACCTCGGCAGCGGGACGTTCTCTGCCCCCGGCGCCGGCGACGCGCTCGGCGCCGAGGAGGAGCCGGCCTGGCACGCGGGTGATCGCGTGCGGCACCGGCGGTTCGGCGACGGGATCGTGGTGAGCAGCCGCATCGTCAAGGGCGACGAGGAGGTCACCGTCGCCTTCGTCGGAGAGGGCGTGAAGCGACTGGTGGCGGCCTATGCCGGGCTCGAACGGGCGTAGCGCGGACGTGGACGACAGGACCGGCACGCTGGTCGCCGAGCTGGTGGCGGCGCGGGACGAGTTCCTGGCGGCGCTGGACGCGGTCAATCCGGAGCGTCTCACGCGCCCGGGCCTGGTCGGGGAGTGGAGCGCCCGGGAGCTCGTCGCGCACCTCGGCTACTGGTCGGGGCACGCGGTCGAGGTCATCCAGGCCGCGGAGCGCGGTGCGACTGAGACCTTCGGTGAGGGGCAGCCCGGCGTGGATGCGATCAACGCGACGGTCGCGCGCGTCGCGCGCGAGACCGACCTCGCGACCGCCCAGGCTCGCGAGCGCTCATCGGTCGAGGTCCTGGTCGAGCGGCTGAGGACGCTTGACCCGCTGCTCCTCGACCTGCCCCTGCCCGATGGCGCGACCGTCGAGCAGGGACTTCGCGAAGACGGTGCCGAGCATTACCGGGAGCACACCGCCGAGCTCCGGGGAGCGACGGGCCGTTGAGCGCCGAGCGCCTCGTCGCGCTCCGGCGCGAGCTCGCGGACACGCGCGAGGACCTCTCCGCGGCGCTGGCCGATGCGGACCCGGCCCTGCTGACGGCTCCGGGCCTCGTGGGCGAGTGGAGCGCGCGCGAGCTCGTGGCGCACCTGGCGCACTGGAACGACTGGGCCTCGACCTGCCTCGCCGCGGCCGTCGAGGGTAGGCTCGTCGACCTCGTCACGGACGAGTGGGACGTGGACGCGCAGAACGCGGAGGTCGCGCGCGAGGCGGCCTCCATGCCGATGTCGGCGGTTCGCGACCGGGAGGCCGAGTCCCACGAGCGCTTCGCCTCGCTCCTCGCGGGCCTGGATCCGTCCGTGCTGGCGATGCCGACGCCGTGGGGCGGCACGATCGAGGCGACCGTCATCGAGAACGGGCCGGGGCACTATGCCGAGCACGCCCGGCACGTGCGGGAGTGGTTCGCGGGAGCCGATGCGGACGACGCCGACGACTCGGATGACTGACCGCGACCCGGCGGGTCGCATCGCCGAGCTTCGGACGCAGATCGAGGACGCGAACCACCGCTACCACGTGCTCGACTCCCCGGCGATCAGCGACCGCCAGTACGACCTCCTTCTCCGGGAGCTCGTTCAGCTCGAGGGAGAGCACCCGGAGCTCGTCACGCCCGACTCTCCGACGCAGCGGGTCGGTGGTCCCGTATCGGGGGCCTTCGCGCCGGTGCGCCACGACGTCCCGATGCTCAGCCTGGGGAACGCGTTCTCGGCAGACGATCTCCGCGAGTTCGACGCGCGTGTCCGGCGCGGCCTCGGGCGAGCGGCGGACGAGCCCGTGGCGTACGTGTGCGAGCTGAAGATCGATGGCCTCGCCATCAGCCTGCGCTACGAGGGCCGCCAGTTCGTGCGCGGCGCGACGCGCGGCGACGGCACGACCGGCGAGGACGTCACGGCCAACCTGCGAACGATCCGCGCCATCCCGCTGCGCCTGCGCGAGGATCCGCCCGGCGACCGGCTCGAGGTGCGCGGCGAGGCCTTCATGCCCCGCGGCGCGTTCGCGTCGCTCAACCGGCAGCTGGAGGAGGCGGGAAAGCCGCTGTATGCCAACGCGCGCAACACCGCCGCGGGCACGGTGCGCCAGAAGGACCCGTCGGTCACCGCGTCGCGGCAGCTGTCGGTGTGGTGCTACCAGCTCGTTGGCGCGCACGGGCTCGAGACGCACTCCGAGTCCCTCGAGCTCCTGCGGCGTCTCGGATTCGCGGTGAACCCGCACATCGCCATCGTGACCGGCATCGAGGAGGTGATCGCCTACACGGAGCGGTGGGCCGACGCGAGGCGCGAGCTCGACTACGAGACCGACGGCATCGCCATCAAGGTCGACTCGCTCGCCGACCAGGAGCGCCTCGGCTTCGTCGCCCGCGCCCCCCGCTGGGCGACCGCCTACAAGTTCCCCGCGGAGCAGGTGACCACGACGCTCGAGGAGATCGAGGTCTACGTCGGGCGCACCGGCGCGCTGACGCCGGTCGCCCACGTCACGCCGGTGCTGGTGGGCGGGACCACCGTCCGCAACGCGACGCTCCACAACATCGACGAGATCCGTCGCAAGGACCTGCGAGTGGGAGACACGGTGGTGCTCCAGCGAGCGGGCGACGTCATCCCCGAGGTCGTCAGCGCGGTGGTCGACGCTCGCATTGGCACCGAGACGATCTGGGACATGCCGACGAGCTGCCCGGCGTGCGGGACGGAGGTCGTGCGCGAGGAGGGGGAGGTCGTCGCGCGCTGCCCGAACCCGTACTGCCCCGCGCAGCGCATCGGCGGCCTGCTGCACTTCACCGGGCGCGGCGGCATGGACATCGAGGGCCTCGGCTACGCCGTGATGGTCCAGCTCCTCGACCGCGAGCTGGTGCGGGAGCCCGCCGACATCTTCCGGCTCGAGCTGGAGACGCTCGAGTCGCTCGACCGCTTCGCGCGAAAGAGCGCCGAGAACCTCGAGCGAGCCATCGACGATGCCCGGCGGAGGCCGCTGAGCAGGATCATCAACGCGCTCGGCGTCCGTCACGTCGGCGAGCAGACCGCCATCGACCTCGCCGCCTGGCTGGCTCGCGAGACGCCGCGCGGCGACGACGAGGACGAGGCGGCCTGGACGAGGCGCGCGGCGGAGCGCCTGCGCGACGCGCCGGCCGACGAGCTCACCGCGGTCTACGGCATCGGCGCGGTCGTGGCGCGGGCAATTGCCGGTTTCTTCGCCGACGAGCACACCCGCGACCTCCTGCAACGGCTCGTTGAGGCCGGCGTTGCCGCAGAGGCGCCCGCGCCGGGCGAGGCACCCGCGCCCGCGGAGGGCCCGCTGAGTGGGATGACCGTGGTCGTCACGGGCAGCCTCGAAGGATTCTCCCGCTCGGAGGCGGAGGATGCGGTTCGGGCGGCCGGTGGTCACGCGGCCTCATCGGTCTCCGCGAAGACCAGCTATCTCGTGGCAGGCGAGAAGGCGGGGAGCAAGCTGGCGAAGGCCACGCAGCTCGGCGTGCCGGTACTCGACGAGGACGAATTCAGGAAGCTGCTGCAGGAGAAGACATGACCGATGCGATCCGCACCGCCATCGAGGGAGCCTCGGCCTACCTGACCGAGCACCCCGACGAGGCACGGTATACAGACTCGCTTGCCACGGCGACGCTGAGTGAGGGCCTCCGGGTGCGCGTGGAAGGGCCGAACGGGGAGCGCCTCGAGACGGACATGCCCGCCGCCGTCGGTGGCGCCGGCTCCGCGCCAAGCCCCGGGTGGTTCCTGCGCGCGGCGGTCGCGGCATGCGTCGCGTCGTTGTCGCGAATCCGTGCCGCACAGCTCGGGCTCGAGGGTTTCGCCGGATCGGTGGAGGTGGACAGCGAGTCGGACGACCGTGGCATTCTCGGCCTCGACGCGAGGGTGCCCGCGGGTCCGCTCAGCATGCGGATCCGGTTCCGCGTCACCGCCGACGGTACGGCGGCGGATCGGCTCCGCGAGGTCGCGGAGTGGGCGGTGGAGCACTGTCCCGTCTCAGACGCGGTGCGTCGCGCGATCCCGGTCAGCGTGGAGGTAGCCTCGGCGTGACGACCCAGCTGCGGGATTACCGCGTCCGGCGGGGCGCGTGGGAGCCGTTCCTCGAGGCATGGCGACGACAGGTGCCACTGTTGCGCGGCGCGCATGGATTCGAGATCGAGGCGTGGGCGCTCCGCGATGATCATCGGCTCGTCTGGTTCCTGAGCCACTCGGGCAGCGTCGACGAGTTCGAGGCCGCGGACCGCGCCTACTACGACTCGGAGGAGCGGCGCGCCTTCGATCCGGACCCGAGGGAGTTCCTCGAGCGCGCGGACCATTTCTTCGTCGAGCGGATCAGTCTCCCTCGCTGAGGAACGCCTCGACGACGTCGTCGTAGCCGCGGAACGAGACGCGCACGGTGTGCCCCGACTCGGGATCGGTGAGCAGTCGCGCGCCCGGGATCGAATCGGCGACCAGCGTGGTCGAGGCGAGCGGCACGACCTGGTCCTGCTCCCCGGCCAGCACGAGCGTCGGGACGTCGATCTCGCCGAGGCGCGCGGTCACGAACGAGCTTGGATCCAGCGTCGCCTTGAGCTCGCCGATGAACCGCTCCGGCGTCGCCGGCCGCGGCTGAAGTCGCGCGGCAGCGGCGAACGAGCCGGCCTCGCCCTCCGAGGCGGCCTTCATCAGCTGCGCCATCGAGGCGAAGAACGTCCCCCAGTCGCCCGCCTCAGCCAGGGAGATCCAGCGGGCCATCCGCTCGGCCATCGGCGAGTCCGGCGGCGTCTCCGAGGCGACCGACGCCAGGACGAGTCGCGAGACGAGCTCGGGCCGGTCGACGGTGAGCCACAGGCTGATTCGTCCGCCACCCGACTCGGCCTCGATCGCCACCGGGCCCAGGCCGCGCTCGCGGAGCACGTGGGCCACGCCGTCGGCAATGACGCGCGGATGCATCATCCGCCCCGCGTCGGCCGGGTCATTGGGCAGCGGGCGACCAAGCATGGTGACCGGCCGCGCCGACGTCCGGGGCTCCCATCGGCGGTGGAGAAGCTGCTCGGTGCCAGCCAGCGGTCGCATCCCGGTCTCGACGCCGCCGAGCACGACGAGCGGCGTTCCGCCGCCGCCCGGCAGCGCGAACGCCTCGATTCGCCCCCCGGGAATCGGATGCGATTCGACGGTCATCGGCCCCATGCTGCCAGAGGGCGCGGCTGGCCGTGCGGCGCTACCATCGGTCCATGGCCGCCATCACCCGCGCGGACGTCGAGCACGTCGCCGATCTCGCGCGCCTCCACCTGACCGATGAAGAGCTCGACCGGATGCAGACGCAGCTCACGCGCATCCTCGAGGCGATCGAGACCCTCCGCGACGTCGACACCAGCCACGTGGGCCCCACGGCCAGCGTGATCCAGCTGGAGAACGTCATGCGCGACGACGTCTCCCGCGTCGGCATCTCGCGCGACGCCGCGCTGGCGAACGCACCGCTGCGCGACGACCCGTTCCTGCGCGTGCCGACCGTCCTGGAGGAGGGCCGATGAGCGCGTCGCTGGCCCTGGCCGACCGGACGGTCTCGGACGTCGCCGATCTGCTCGCCTCGCACGAGGTCAGCGCGCGCGAGCTGACCGAGGCGTGCCTGGCGCGGATCGAGCGCGACGCCGGACGGCTGAACACGTTCCTCGCCACGGATGCCGACGGGGCACGCGCCGCCGCCGATGCCGCGGACGCCGTGCTGGGGCGCGGAGACGCTGCCGGGCGATCGCTGCTCGGCATCCCCTACGCGCTGAAGGACATCTTCGTGACGCGGGCGCTCGACGACGACGGCCGGCCGCTCGCGGGTGGCCTGCCCACCACGGCGGGGAGCCGGATCCTGGAGGGATACCGGTCGCCGTACGCATCCGACGCCGAGGATCGCCTGCGCGCGGCGGGCGCGATCCTGCTCGGCAAGACGAACTGCGACGAGTTCGCCATGGGCTCGAGCAACGAGAACAGCGCCTACGGGCCGGTTCGCAACCCGTGGGACGAGGCGACCGTGCCCGGCGGCTCGTCCGGTGGCTCCAGCGCGGCCGTGGCCAGCGGCCAGGCGTACTTCGCCCTGGGCACCGACACCGGCGGCAGCATCCGGCAGCCCGCGGCGCTGACCGGCACGGTCGGCCTGAAGCCCACCTACGGGCGCGTGAGCCGATACGGGATGGTGGCGTTCGCCTCCAGCCTGGATCAGTGCGGCCCACTCGCCCGCTCCGTCCGCGACGCCGCGCTCGTCCTCGGCGTCCTCGCGGGCCACGACCCGAGAGACTCGACCAGCGTCGACGAGCCCGTTCCCGATTACCGGGCGGTGCTGACCGGCGACGTGAAGGGGCTGCGGCTCGGCGTGCCGCGCGAGTACTTCGTCCCCGGCATGGAGCCGGGCGTGGAAACAGCGGTAAGGGCCGCCATCGACGTCCTCCGCGGCCTCGGCGCGCAGATCGTCGACGTCAGCCTGCCGTCGACCGACCGAGGGCTGGCGACGTACTACATCATCGCGCCGGCGGAGGCATCGGCGAACCTCGCGCGCTACGACGGCGTGCGGTACGGCGCGAGCGCGGGCGCCGACGAGCTCTGGGCGAACTACACCCGGACGCGCGGCTCCGGGTTCGGGCCCGAGGTGAAGCGCCGGATCATGCTGGGCACCTACGCGCTCTCGGCCGGCTACTACGATGCGTACTACGTCAAGGCGCAGCAGGTTCGAACGCTCATCAAGGCGGAATTCGACGAGGTCCTGGCGACCGTGGACGCCATCCTTGCCCCGACGTCGCCGAACGTCGCCTTCCCGATCGGCGCCAAGGTCGACGATCCGCTGGCCATGTACCTCAACGACGCCTGCACGCTGCCGGTGAACATCGCCGGGTTGCCGGGCATCAGCGTCCCGTGCGGAATGTCCGAGGGCAAGCCGGTCGGGCTTCAGGTCATCGGCCGTGCCTTCGACGAGGAGAAGGTCCTGCGAGTCGCCGATGCGTACGAGCGCGTCGCGGGGTTCGCAGACCTGCGGCCGCCCACCGCATCGGCCTGATGGATGACGTCGAGGAGTGGCGCCGGGCTCGCTACCGGCGCCTTCGCGAGCCGATGAGCTGGCTGACGCTCGTCGGGCTCGAGTGGCTGCGCGACGGCGAGAGCCGCGTCGGGAGCACGGCAGAGGCCGATATCCGCCTGCCGTCGGGGCCGCCGGTGGCCGGCCGGCTCGTCCGAAGCGGGGCGGAGGTGACGGCCCACGGCGAGGGCGGCTCCGGGCTCACACACGACGGGCGAGAGGTGGACGGGCTCCGGCTGGTGAGCGACGTCGACGCGCCCGAGGGCGAGGAGGCGACGTTCCTCGAGGTCGGGCCGCTGCGCATGTGCCTGATCCGCCGGGGCGAGCGGCTCGGAATGCGCATCTGGGACACGGCGGCGCCCGCGCGGCGCGACTTCACGGGCATCCCGCACTTTCCGGTCGGCCCCTCATGGCGAATCGACGCGGGTTTCGAGCCCGGCGGCCCGGACGAGACGTTCTCGGTGCCCGACGTCCTCGGCGACGTCGAGGAGGAACCGCTGGCAGGCACCGTCGCCTTCGAGCGGGAGGGCGTCACCCATCGCATCAAGGCCCTGGACGGTGGCGACGGCCAGCTGTGGCTCGTCTTCGGCGACGCGACGAACGACGACACCACCTATGGCGGCGGCCGCTTCCTCTACACCGACCCGCCGACGCCCGACGGAAGCGTGATCGTCGACTTCAACCGTTCGTACAACCCCCCGTGCGTCTTCTCGCCGTACGCGACGTGCCCGCTGCCGCCGGCAGAGAACCGGCTTCCCATCCGAGTCGAGGCCGGGGAGCGGCGCCTCGCCGAGCACTGACCCGAGCCGTCAGCCGTCCCGGCGCAGCTCGTCGAGGTCCAGGTCGCGGATGGCCTCGTGCTCGATCTCCTCCTGATCCATCTCCGGGCGGTCGGCCGCCTCATGGTCGTGTGTGAAGTGCTGCGCGCGGGCGTGCTCCGCGGAGTGTGGGTGCGAGCTCGTCGGCTCGAAATGTACCCCAGTACACTTGCCCGATGAACGTTCAGCGAGCCCCGGTGAGCGGTCGCGCGCCGGCCGAATTCCTGAACGACCGAGTGCGCTCCATGCCGCCGTCGGGGATCCGGCGCTTCTTCGACATGCTCGCCGAGATGAAGGACGTCATCAGCCTCACCATCGGCGAGCCGGACTTCACCACGCCCGAGCCGATCACCCGCGCGGCGATCGCCAGCCTGGAGGCGGGAGAGACGCACTACACCGCCAACGGCGGGATGATCGAGCTCCGCGAGCTGATCGCCGCCAACCTGGCGAGGCGATACGGCGTCGAGTACGACCCGCGCACGGAGCTCGTCATCACGGTCGGCGCCTCGGAGGGCGTCGACGCCTCCTTGCGGGCGACGCTGAACCCTGGCGACGAGGTGATCTACCACGAGCCGTGCTTCGTGGCGTACGCGCCATGCATCGAGCTCGCCGGCGGCGTGCCCGTCCGCGTCGCCACCACGGCCGCGACCGATTTCCGGGTTAGCGCGGACGCGATCGAGGCCGCGGTGACGCCGCGCACGAAAGGCATCTTCCTCGGCTACCCGAACAACCCGACGGGCGCGGTCCTCGAGCGCGGCGACCTGGAGGCCATCGCGGAGGTCGCGGAGCGCCACGACCTGCTCGTCTACACCGACGAGATCTACGACCGCCTCGTGTACGGCGAGCACGCCCACACGGCGTTCAGCTCGCTCCCGGGTATGCGGGAGCGGACGGTCCTGCTCGGCGGCTTCTCGAAGAGCTACGCGATGACCGGCTGGCGCATCGGCTACGTTGCCGCGCCGGCCGAGCTCATGGCCGGCATCGCCAAGGTGCACCAGTACGGGATCATGTGCGCGCCCACGCCGGCGCAGTTCGCCGCGATGGCCGCGCTGCGCATCGGGGACCCGCACGTCGAGGAGATGCGAGCCGAGTACGACCGAAGGCGCCGCTTCATGACCGACCGCTTCAACGAGATCGGCCTCACGTGCTTTGAGCCGATGGGCGCCTTCTACTGCTTCCCGCAGGTGACCGAGGCGACCGGGCTCGACGAGACGACCTTCGCCGAGCGGCTGCTCCAGGAGGAGCGCGTCGGCGTGGTGCCGGGAACGGCCTTCGGCCCGTCGGGCGCCGGGCACGTGCGCGTGTGCTACGCGGCCGCGTACGAGGACATCGTCGAGTCGATGGACCGCATCGAGCGCTTCGCGGCCCGGCACCGACCGTCCTGACGAGCCGATGACGCTCCGCGGGCCCTCCGCGCGCGAGGCCTTCCGCGACGCGGAGGCCTACGAGGAGACGATGGTGCCCTCGCTGCGGACGATGGCCGCGGGTGTCGTGCTCCGCGCGGCGCTCCGGGCCGGCGAGCGGGTCCTCGACGTCGGCACCGGCACCGGAATCGGCGTTGAGGCCGCGCTCGGCGATGGTCGCGAGGTCGTCGGCCTGGATGCGTCGCCCGAGATGCTCGCCGTCGCCCGTCGCGAGTTGCCGGAGCACGAATTCGTCGAGGCGGACTTCAGCAGCATGCCATTCGAGACCGCCGCCTTTGACGTGGTGCTGAGCGTGCACGCGCTCCTCTTCGCCGATGACCAGGTGGCCGCGCTCCGCGAGTGGAGGCGTGTGACGCGTTCGGGCGGCCGCATGTCGCTGTCGGTGCCCGGACCCACCGAGCGCACGCCCTGGAGCATCTACAACGAGGCGTACGAGCGGCACGGGGTGCGGACCGCTCGTGTCACCGATTACCCCACCCAGTCCACGCTGCGCCAGTGGGCGGAGGCCGCCGGTTGGAGCTCGATCGCCAGCGATGCCGACCCGCGAACCGCCATCCGCCTCGCCGACGCAGTCGCGTTCGATCGCTGGCTCTCGGTCGGCTCGCGCGGTGCCACCCTCCGCGGGCGGCCGGACGCCGAGCGCCGCGCACTCTCGGATGACCTTCTGGCGCTGACGCCGCGCGAGCCCGACGGCACGCTGCGCATTCCGTTCGGGACGCTTTACCTCACCGCTCGGGCAGCCTGAGCGCTCCGGTGCAACGCGTCCCGTATGGAGCCACATGAAGTACCGATGGACCCGGTGGATCGGCCCGATGCTGCTCGTTGCCGTACTGGCGCTCGGCGGCTGTGCTCCTCCTGATAGTGGCGGCGATGGCGGGGCTCCCGCGAACGACGGCTACTAGCTGTGGTGCTTGAAGACGTTGTTGACAAACGAGAGCCTCGCGGCACGGTG
>JBDTWT010000043.1:0-10492 GCA_040006555.1 Chloroflexota bacterium | reverse complement strand
TTCGGCGGGACGACCACGATCATCGACTTTGCGGTGCAGTCGAAGGGGGCGGCCCTTCGCGCCGGGTTGGACGCCTGGCACGCGAAGGCTGAGGGGAAGGCCTGCATCGACTACGGCTTCCACATGATCATGAGCGACGTCACCGACGCGACGCTCGCGGAGATGGACCAGCTCGTCGACGAGGGCGTCACTGACTTCAAGCTCTTCACCGCGTACCCCGGCGTCTTCTTCTCCGACGACGGCGCGATCTTCCGCGCCATGCAGCAGACGGCGAAGAACGGCGGGCTGATCATGATGCACGCGGAGAACGGCCTCGCCATCGACGTCGTGGCTGCGCAGAACGCCGAGGCCGGCAACACCGACCCCTACTACCACGGCGTCTCCCGCTCGCCGATCCTGGAGGGCGAGGCGACCAACCGGGTCATCCGGCTGGCGCAGGTGGCCGAGGTGCCGGTCTACATCGTCCACCTCTCGGCGCGCGAGGCGCTCAACGCGGTGCGGCAGGCGCGTGACGAGGGCCTGCCCGCCTACGCCGAGACGTGTCCCCAATACCTGTTCCTGTCGCTCGACGACATGGGCAACGGCTTCGAGGGCGCGAAGTTCATCTGCTCGCCGCCGCTCCGCCCGGCGGATCACCAGGGCGACCTGTGGAAGGGACTGCGCATGGACGACCTGCAGGTCGTCAGCACCGACCACTGCCCGTTCGACTTCCACGGCCAGAAGGATCTCGGTCGCGACGACTTCCGGAAGGTCCCGAACGGCCTCCCGGGTGTGGAGGACCGGGTCAACCTGCTGCACTCGGGTGGCGTGCTCGCTGGCCACATCACGCCGAACCGATGGGTCGAGATCATCAGCACGGCCCCCGCTCGCATGTTCGGCCTTGCGGGCAGGAAGGGAGTCGTGGCCGCCGGAGCCGATGCGGACCTCGTCGTCTACGACCCCGCGGCGAAGCACACCATCAGCGCCTCGACGCACCACATGGACGTCGACTACTCCTGCTACGAGGGATGGGACGTGACCGGCAGGGCCGAGGTCGTGCTGTCACGGGGCAAGGTCATCGTCGAGGGCGACGAATGGCTCGGGGCCGCGGGAGACGGGCGCTTCCTGAAGCGGGAGCCGACCGGCTTGCTGCTCGCGAACTCGTAGCGCATCGGGCACGCCGCAACCCTCACGCGGTCGGACCGCTATCCTGCACCGGCTTTCCTCGCACATACCAAACAGGGGAGATTCACCTTGAAGCGCACCACCTTCATCCTGCTCATGCTCGTCGCGCTCTTCGTCGCGGCCTGCACGAGCGATCAGGGAGGCTCGTCCGCCAGCGCGACGGCGACCGCCCAGGCCGACGACGCGACCCCGGAGCCCGAAACCGATGGCGGGTCCGAATCCGCGGCCGCCCTGCCGTCCTTCGATCTTCCCGGCTCGGCGCCGGAGCTCGAGGCTCTCCTGCCGGACGAGATCGACGGGGCCGAGACCGTGAAGTTCTCGATGGGCGGCGCGGAGCTCATGGCCGACGAGGAGGGGAGCGGCGTCGACCCGGAGTTCATCGCCTTCCTCGAGCGGCTTGGCGCCCAGCCGGACGACATCTCAATCGCCTTCGCGTTCAGCTTCACCGAGGCGGGTGACTCCGCCGGGATCGGCGCGTTCCGCGTGGAGGGCGCCAGCTCGGATGAGCTCGAGCGCGAGTTCATGGCCACGATGGAGACCGAGGGTGAGGTCGACTGGCAGTCCGCGAATCTCGCCGGGAAGGACGTGATGACCGCGGCCGATCCCGACACCGAGGGCAACATCCTGTACATCTACACGGTCGGGGACATCGTGTTCTTCGTCACCACGCCGGACGAGGCGGTCGCCACCGAGCTGCTGGGTACCCTCCCGTAACGACCACGGGCGCCGCCGCGGTCTTCCTCAACGAGGGAGCCGGCAGCGCGCGCTCGGCGAGGGTTCGGCGGGCGATCGACCTCACCCGTCGGGCCCTCGACGCCGACATCCACGTCACGGCCACCCGCGATGCCGGGGAGCTGGCGTCGTGGCTCGCCGCGCGGATCGCGGGTTACTCGACGGCGGTGATCGCCGGCGGCGATGGGTCGCTGGCGGTCGCGTACAACGTCGCTGCCGGGCGGGAGGGGCTGATTCTGGGCTACCTGCCGGCGGGCTTTGGAAACGCGGCCGCACATCTCCTCCGGCTGCCGAAGAGCCCCGAAGCGCTGGCGGCGGTGCTGGCGCGAGGCGACGCGCGGCCGATCGACCTGGTCGCGGTCGACGGCAGGCTCGCGCTCTTCGCCGGGGCGGGCTGGGACGCCATCGTGGCGCGGCGCTACGCCGAGGCGGGCGCGCGGCGGACACGGGGCTGGACGTCGGCGGTGGTGCGGTCGCTGCCGGACCTGTGGCGGCGCGCCTCGGTCGAGGTGCGTGCGGACGGCTGGGTGGTGCACCGCGGCCAGATGGAGCTCCTCGTCGCCGGGACGACGCCCTTCTATGGCCGCGGACTGAAGGTGAATCCGGGCGCTCGACCGGATGCCGGCCGCATGTCCCTCCGCGTGTACGGCGGCCCCGCGCCGAGGCTGGCCGTCGAGGTGGCGCGCTGGACGCTACGCCTTCGCCCACGCGCGCCGCGGGTGGACGCGCAGCACATCGAGATCCGCTCGCTGGACGGGAGGCCTATCCCCATGCAGGCCGACGGCGACGTCATCGGTGCACGGGAGGGCTGGTCGCTCGACCTGCGGCCGTCCGTGGTGCGGCTCATCGGCCGCTGGAGCTGAGCCTCCGCACAACGTCGAGCGCGGCGTAGGCCGCCCGCCTCTGCCGCTGCGGTCCCGAGCCGTGGATGCGCACCTCGGTCGCGGGGAGGGCCACGGAGCCTGCCAGGGCCACGCGCACGCGACTGCGCCCGTTGGCGTCCTGCGGCAGCAGCGAGACCTGCAGGACGGCGTCGGCCATCGGCGGCCCGGACGCGCCGCCGGCGTCGAGGATGCCCCCGACGTAGCGTGCTGCCGGACCTGCCGCCTGGGCCGCCGAGAGGATGGCCAGCAGCGCGCCGCCGGTGTCCGACTCCCACGATGCCACCGTCTCGGCGCCGAGGCCTCCGATTGCGACCAGGGCAGCGGTGGCCAGGTCGGCGTCATCGGTCCCGTAGGCGTCGTCGCCGAGCAGGGCCAGGCTCCCCGAGACAGACCCCTCGAGCGCGGATCCTTCGCCCCGGGTCGAGAAGCGCACGTGCACCCCGTCGTCGCGCGCATAGATGCCGACGCTCACGCCGTCGGGCGGCGCTTCGATCAGCGGGCCGAGGCGCTCGGCCATCGCCGACTCGCCGATTCCGAACGCCTTGACGGTGCGGATCTCCAGTGGGGTGGCCGCGAAGCGCGCCTCGAGGCGCGGGCGGGCCCGTTCGGTCCACATCAGGCGCATCTCGGACGGCACCCCGGGAAGGAGCACGACCACGCGTCCGTCGCGCTCCACCCACCAGCCCGGCGCGGAGCCGATCGGGTTCTCGAGGGGCTGTGCGTCCGGAATCAGCATCGCCTGGCGCCGGTTCGCGGCGGGCATGCGGCCATAGGCAAGGAACCGAGCCTCGAGCGCCTCGATGAGCGTCGGATCCTCGGCGAGCGTCTCGCCGAGGGCGTCCGCGAGCCCCTCGCGCGTGAGGTCGTCGTGGGTGGGTCCGAGGCCGCCGGTCGCCACCACGAGCCGGCATCGGGCCATGGCGTCGGCGAACGCATCGCGGATGACGGCGAGGTCGTCGGGGAGCATGCGCGCCCCCGAGACCGGCAGGCCGATCGCGGCCAGCTCGGCGCCAAGGAAGGCTGCGTTGGTGTCGACGGTCTCGCCAAGCAGCAGCTCTGAGCCGATCGAGATGAGCTCGACCCGCGGGGAGCCGTTGCCTGGCACCTTCACGCCGGGAGTCTAGACTTCCCCCGTGACCGATCCCGCTCTCACCGTCGCCCGCGTTCTGGCAGATGACCTCCGTGAGTGGCTCATGGCTTCGCTGCGCTATCCGGTGCTCTCGGTGCTCGCCGAGGACGGCTCGCCCAGCCAGTCGGTCATGTGGTTCGACATGGATCCGGAGGACCCGGACACGATCCTGATGAACACGAAGCGGGGCCGGGCCAAGGACCGGTGGCTGCGGCGCGATCCCCGCGTGAGCCTGTGCTTCGAGGACGGCTATCGGTGGGCGGCGCTCAAGGGGCGCGTGACGCTCGACGACGACTCCACACGCGGGATGGAGCTCATCCGGAGCCTCGCGGTCCGCTACGGGGAGGACCCGGCGCGCTACGAGGGCCAGGAGCGGGTGACCATCCGCCTCCACGTCGAGAAGGTCGTGCGCCACGACTGAGGTCGGCTAGAGACGCCCACGACATGAGGGTCGCGCTCCTTGCCGGCGGAACGGGCGGGACCAAGCTGGCCCACGGGTTCGACATCGTCGCCGGGCCCGGCGATCTCTCGGTCGTGGCGAATGTGGGCGACGACTTCGATCTGCACGGGCTGCACGTCGCCCCGGACATCGACGCGCTCCTCTACACGCTCGGGGGGCTGATCGACGCGGAGCGCGGCTGGGGGGTCCGAGGCGACACGTTCACGGCCCACGAGATGCTCGAGCGCTACGGTGAGCCGGCCTGGTTCAGGGTCGGCGACGCGGATCTCGCGACGCACGTCGAGCGCACGCGGCGCCTGCGCGCCGGCGCCTCATTGACCGATACGACCGCCGCGATGGCGGACGCCCTCGGCATCTCGAGCCGCATCCTGCCGGCGACCGACGACCGGCTCCGCACGCGGATCGTCACCGATGCGGGGACGCTCGACTTCCAGGACTACTTCGTCCGGCTGCGCCAGGAGCCCGAGGTGCGCGGCGTGCTCCTCGACGGCATCGATGCGGCCCGGCCGACGGCCGCGGTCCTCGACGCCATCGGCTCGGCAGACCTCGTGGTGCTCGGGCCCTCCAACCCGATCGTGAGCATCGGGCCGATCCTGGCGCTCCCCGGCATGCGCGAGGCGCTCGAAGCCGCCACGGCACCCAAGGTCGCGGTGAGCCCGATCGTCGCCGGCCGTGCGCTGAAGGGCCCGGCCGATCGGATGCTCGCCTCGCTCGGCCACGAGTCGTCCGCCCTCGGCGTGGCGCGCATGTACGCCGGGCTGGTCGATCGGTTCGTGCTGGACGAGGCGGACGCCGCGCTCGCGTCTGGAGTCGAGGCGCTCGGCATGGCGGCCGACGTGCTGCCGACCGTCATGCGATCCGACGACGACCCGGCGGCGCTGGCGACCGCGCTGATGGCCCTTGGATGACCGCCCGCGCCGGTCCCGCGATATGCTCCCTCGCGTGACACCGCGGATCATCGTTCCGCACCGCGGCCTCGAGGCCGCGAAGACCCGCCTCGCGCCCTCCCTGTCGCCGGAGGATCGCGAGGCGCTCGCCCGCCAGCTGCTGGAGCGGGTGCTGTCCGTCGCGCGCGAGGCCTACGACGACGTCGTCGTGATCACGCCGTCGCGTGAGCTCGCCTCCGTCGTCGACCCGACCGGCGCCAGGGTTGTCGTGCAGCGCGGGATGGGCCTCAACGAAGGGCTCGAGCAGGCGCGCGCCGACGCGCTCGTCGACGGCATCGACACGCTCGTGGTCCTCCACGGCGACCTGCCGAACATCCGCCCACCGGACGTGGAGGCGCTGGTGGCCGCGCTGCCGCCGAAGCAGCCCGGCGTCGCGATCGCTCCGGATCGCGCGGGCACGGGGACGAACGGCCTCGCGCTGCGGCCACCGGGCGTGATCGGCTTCCGCTTCGGCCAGGGCAGCTTCGCTGCGCACCTCGCGGAGGCCGAGCGGGCCGGGGTGCCCGTGGTGGCCGTGAGCCGCTCGGGCCTCGCGTTCGACCTCGACACGCCCGAGGATCTCGCCCGCTGGCTCAACCTCGGGGATGCTGCGTGACGGCTCGTATCGAGCTGATCGCCCTCGAGGGCATTCCGGAGGTTGCGCCGGGCGACGACATCGCGGCCCATGTCGCCGATGCCGCGGCGGCGTCGAGCATCGGCCTCGCCGACTCCGACGTGGTGGTCGTCACGCAGAAGATCGTCTCGAAGGCCGAGGGGCGGCTGGTCGCCTTGGCCTCCGTGACGCCCTCGGAGTTCGCGCAGGGGTGGGCCGAGCGCTGGGGCAAGGACCCGCGGCAGGTGGAGCTCGTCCTGCGCGAGAGCGCGTCGATCGTGCGGATGGGACCCGGCGGGCTGATCATCAGCCGCACCCGGCACGGCCTCGTGTGCGCGAACGCGGGCGTGGACGTGAGCAACGTCGGCGGTGGCGAGGTCGCCTCGCTGCTTCCCGAGGATCCGGACGCATCGGCGCAGCGGATCAGGGACGGCATCCGCTCCCGCACCGGCGCCGCACCGGCCGTCGTCATCAGCGACTCGTTCGGGCGGCCGTGGCGCAACGGGATCGTCAACGTGGCGATCGGGTCGGCCGGCATCGAGGCGGTCCTCGACCTGCGGGGCGAGCCGGATGCCGCCGGCCGCGAGATGCAGGCGACCGTCATCGCCGTGGCCGATGAGCTCGCATCGGCGGCCGACCTCGCCGGCGGGAAGGTCGCGCAGCGCCCGGTGGTGGTGGTCCGCGGCTACGCCTGGCGCCCGTCGGACGCCGGGGCGTCGGTCCTCGTGATGGAGGCCGAGCGGGACCTGTTCCCGTAGGGGCACCCATGGACGAACGGCCGCTGATTCTCGACCGATACCGGCTCGTCGAGCGCATCGCGCTCGGCGGCAGCGCCGAGGTCTGGCGTGCCCAGGACGAGCAGCTCGACCGTCCGGTGGCCGTCAAGCGGCTCCACGCCCATCTCATGCCGGACGAGGGCTCGCGCAGGCGACTGGCGGCGGAGGCACGGGCCGCGGCCGGACTGTCGCACCCGGTCATCGTCGACGTGTACGACATCGATACCGAGGGGGACTCGCCGGCGATCGTCATGGAGCTCGTCGATGGCGAGTCCCTCGCCACGCGTATTGCCCGTGACGGGCCGCTCAACCCGACCGACGCGGCGCGCATCACCGGGGACGTGGCCGATGCCCTCTACCACGCCCACCAGCGCGGGCTGGTGCATCGGGACGTCAAGCCCGGGAACGTCCTCCTCAGTCGCGACGGCCGGACGCGCCTCGTCGACTTCGGCATCGCGCGCAGCCTGGCCGAGTCAGCCGAGCGACTGACGCAGGCGGGCACGGTCATGGGCACGTTGAGCGCGATGGCCCCGGAGCAGCTCGCCGGCGGGCCGATCGGCCCACGCACCGACCTGTACGGCCTCGGCGTCGTCCTGCACGAGGCGCTCACCGGGCGCCCGCCCTACCCGGCCGCCTCGCCCGTGGCCCTCGCCGCTGCGCAACGCTCCGGCCCGCCGGCATTGGACGGCATCGACCCCACGCTCGGTGCGCTCGTGGCCGCATGCCTGGCCCTGCAGCCGGAGGACCGGCCGCTCCACGCGGGGGCGCTGGCGCATGCGCTGCGGGCGTGGATGGCAGGCGACCCCGCTCCCGCCCGCGTCATGGCGCCCACCGCCGCCCACGCCGCCGTCGACACCGGTGCAGTGACGATGCCGATGGCGGCCGCCGCCGCGGCGTCCGAACCGCCACCGAGCGCTCCGCCACCCAGCGCTCCGCCACCCAGCGCTCCGCGCGCCGCGTCGCCGAGGCGCGGCCGAGCGCTCGCCCTGGGACTCGCCGCGGCGGCGCTGGCGGCCGGCCTCGCGCTCGCGGTGATCGCCCTCGATGCGGTGCCCGCAGCCTCTCCGGTCGCGACTGCCTCCCCGGTGCCCACCGCCACGCCCGCGCCGCTCTCCGGCTGGGCCGGGAAGCTCGCGGAGAAGTACGAGGAGGAGTGCGGGACCCCCCTCGACCCCGCGCTGACCGCCGGGATGAGCAAGAAGGACGCGGAGGCGGCGGTCAAGCCCCTGATCGAGGCGTGCGAGGAAGCTCGGGACGACTGAGCGGCCCGGGCCCCCGCGGCGCTAGGTCGGCTGGAGGAAGAGCGAGACGATCTGGCCGCCCTCGACCCGGAAGTTCGCCTCGACGTTCATCGGCGGCACGCCGGGGCGCATGACGGTCATGTCGGCGATGTAGCTCGAGCCCATGTTCCGGCTGTCGTTCGTGAACATCCGGAACCCGTCGCCGGCGCGGACGAACCAGCCGCCCACCTTGTCGCGGCCCCGCAGGTTGGTGCGCTCGTCCGAACCCGGAACGCTGACGCCGAGCACGGCGTTCTCGGCGAACAGCTCGATCGCCTTCTCGCGGCGGTCATCGTTGATCAGCTCGACGAACAGGTCGACGGTCTCTGTGGCTCCCACGGGCGGCAGTGTAGCCGCTGGCCGCACCGCCGCTAGACTCGGCCGATGGAGCGCCTGCGCATCGGACTGATCGGCTGGGGGACCGTGGGGGCAGCCCTCGGCGAGCTCGTGCGGACGGGCCCTCTGCCATTGACGCTCGCGACGGTCGTCGTGCGTGATACGGCTCGGGCGCGACCCCGGGCGCTGCCGTCCGACGTGCGCTTGGGCACCGCGGACGAGGCGCTCGACGCCGACGTCGTGGTCGAGCTCGCCGGCGGCCTGGACGGCCCATTGCAATGGGCTCGAGCGGCCCTCGAGCGCGGGACCCCGTACGTGACGGCGAACAAGGCGCTGCTCGCCACGCATGGCGGCGAGCTCGCGGAGCTCGCTCAGCGGAAGGGGGCGGCGCTCCTGGGCAGCGCGAGCGTGGGCGGCGGGACGCCGATGATCGAGACGGTGGAGCATCTGGCGGCCACGGGCGCGATCGAACGCCTGCGTGGGCTCGTCAACGCCACCACCACCTTCATCCTGTCGGCAATGGGCGACGGCCGCAGCTACCACGACGCGCTTCGGGAGGCCCAGGAGGCCGGCTACGCGGAGGCCGATCCGAGCTTCGACGTCGAGGGTCGCGACGCGGCGCAGAAGCTCGCCATCCTCGCCTCGGTCGCATGGGGCCGATGGCGCCCTGAGGCCGACGTGGAGACAGCGGGTATCGTGGGCGTCGCGGTCACGCCCGGACACCCTGTTCGGCTGGTGGCCGAAGCGAGCAGGGAGCGCATGACGGTCTCACCGAAGCCGATGGAGCCCGCCGACGCGCTGGCCCGTGCGTCCGGGGTCGAGAGCGTGCTCGAGGTGACCCTCGCCGATGCCGGCACCGTCCGCGTCTCCGGCCCGGGCGCCGGTGGACGCGCCGCGGCCGGCGCGGTGTATGCGGACCTCGCCCGGCTCGCGGCCGGGGAGCGACCGATCCTGTTCGGGAGGGCGCAGTGACCGATCAGGCGTGGCCCACGGTTGGGATCGCCGGCGCACGCGGCGTCGTGGGTGGCGTCCTGGGCTCCATCCTGGCCGACGCTGGGCTCCCCGCCACCTGCCTCCGCCCCTTCGGGCACGAGGAGGGCAACACCGTGGAGTACCGCGGCGAGTCGCTGGCGGTCCACGTGCTCGACGACGGGCGCGCCTCCGAGCTGGACGTCCTGTTCATCGTGGTCGACGCCGCCCAGAGCCGCGAGATCATGGCCGGGCCGGGCGCATCGGTCCCGCTGGTGGTCGACAACTCGAGCGCCTTCCGGCTGGCCACCGGGGTCCCGCTGGTCGTGCCGGAGGCCAACGCGCACGCGGCCCGCGAGCGCAAGGGAAACCTCATCGCCAACCCGAACTGCACCACCGCGGCCGCGGTCGTCGCGCTCGCCCCGATCCGCGACGTCGCGGGCCTCGAGTCGGTCGACCTCGCGTCGTACCAGGCCATGAGCGGCGCCGGTCGCGCGGGGCTCGATGCGTTCGAGGCCGAGCGCGGGACGGAGCACCGTGACCGCGCGGAGGGGTCGCCGTTCCACGGCCGGGTTGCGGACTCCGTCGTGCCGCAGATCGACGTCCTCGACGAGGCCGGCTGGACCGGCGAGGAGAGCAAGATCCACGCGGAGCTGCGCAAGATCCTGGAGCTGCCGGACCTGGACGTGGCCGCGACCGCCGTCCGCGTCCCGGTGCGAACGGGGCACTCAGTCGCGCTCCACATCCGGACGACGCGCGACGCCACGGTCGCCGAGCTGGAGCGCGCCCTGCGCTCGGCGCCCGGCCTGGAGTACCGCCCCGCGGACGGCTCTGAGCGCCATCCGATGCCGCTCGACGTCGAGGGCCGCGACCCGGTGCTCGTCGGCCGCCTGCGCGCGATTCCCGGTCGCGAGCGGGGCTTCGCGCTCTGGGTCAGCAGCGACAACCTCCGCAAGGGTGCCGCGCTGAACGCCGTACAGGCGGCCGCCGCCGCCGACCCCAAACGCTTCGGCAGGCTGGTCCCGCCTCCGCGCTGATGGGCTCGTCCGACCTGCACGGCTTGAGGCGTCGAGGAGAATGGCCGGGAGGGCAACGTCGACGGAGGTGAGATGACCGACACGGAGCGGACGCCAGGCGGCCCGGCGCCGGGCGGCGCCACGGATACGCGGCTCGTCAACGTGCCGATCGAGGTCGGGGAGGACCCGGCGTCGAGCGCCGTCGAC
>JBDTWT010000042.1:0-10496 GCA_040006555.1 Chloroflexota bacterium | reverse complement strand
TGACGCTGCGGTCGCGGCCGACCTGCAGCGGGACGATCATCTCCGGGAAGATCACGGTGTCGCGGAGCGCGACGAGCGGCAGGACCTGGAGCTTGTCGAGCTCCTGTTCTTCGACCTCGTCGGACGCGGGGGTTGGGATCTCTGGGGTCTCTTCAGTTGCCACTTGGGTCTGCTCCTTGGGCCGCTGCCTCGGCGAGCGCCGGCTCGCCTGGCTCCTCGGCAAATCGCTCCACATCGGCCTCGTCGAACAGATCGTATACCCGGACCTTGCCGGAGTCCTCGAGCTGAAGGATGACGCGCACGCCGGCGAGGTTCACTCGCTGGCGCCGAGTCAGGAAGCGGATGATTCGAACGCGCTGGATGTCCGCCTCGCTGTAGAGCCGGAGGTTGTTACGTCGCTGCGGGCAGAGGAGGCCCTCCTCCTCGTAGATCCGCAGGGTTCTCGGGTGCACCATCGCCAGCTCGGCGGCGATGCTGATGATGTACCGCGGACGCGTCAGGGCATGGCTTGGCGCCGGGCCTTCGGAGGTCGGCGCGACACGGCGCGTGCGCTGCATCGGGGCACCATATCCCCTGACAATACCATTGTCAAGGTTAGTGACAACGACCGCGAGCGGTGCCCGAAATATCGCTCGATTTGCGCCGGAGGCCGTGTTGGGGCGCGGATCGACCGATATATCGGCCGGGGGGCCGCACAAGTCGGCGCCGGCGGCGGCCAAGCGTGCAGCTGGTCGGTATTTCGGCCAGATTGCGCCCCGATATGGCCACGCGCGCATTTCGGCCGATAGATCAGGTGGAATCCGGCCCCGTCCACGAGCGAACCGCGAGGGGCGGACCCTAGTCGCCGATGAACAGGCTGCGCAGCTCCGCCTCGCGCTCGGCCGAGGTGACGGCCAGCAGCTTGTCGCCCACGCGCAGGGTGGTGTCGCCGCGCGGCGACTGCGCGCGCTCGTCGCGGATGAGGACGGCGATCATGCTGCCCTCGGGCAGGTGGATCTCGCGGAGCTCGCGGCCGACGGCGGGGGAGTCGGCGTCCAGCTGCGCCTCGACGATCTGGACCTCGCCGCCCTCCAGCTCCGCCAGGTGCAGCAGGTCGTGGACGGGGATCTCGTGCTCGATGGCGGCGAGGATCGCGCGCGTCGGGCTGACGGTGTCGTCGATCGCCAGCTGGCGGAAGAGCTTCTCGTTCTTCGGGTCGTTGACGCGGGCGATGGCGCGCGGGACGTTGAAGCGCATCTTGGCCACCTGGCAGGCGGCGAGGTTCACCGCGTCGTCGCCGGTGACCGCGGCCACGACATCGGCCCGACCCATGCCGGCCTCCGCCTGGTATCGGCCCTCACATCCGTCGTTGGCGACCACGATGCTGCCGAGCTCATCCGCGATCTGGCGGGCGCGGACCGCCTCCTCCTCGATGACGACGACCTCGTGCCCGGCCGCGAGGAGCTCTTTGGTGAGGTAGTAGCCGACGTTTCCGCCGCCGATGACCACGACGTACATCCCCTACAGCCCTCCGTCCCGGCCGTCCGTGGGCTGGAGGACCGATGGCTCCCCGGCCGCCTCGTCGTCTTCGGCGGCGAGTGCCTCGCGCGCCTCCTTCTCGGCCCGGGCGCCCTGGGGCGGCACACCGCGCCGGGGCTCGGCGGTCGCCGCCTCGACAAACCCGTGGGTGGCCTCCGCCCCGTCGATGGCGGCGGTGACCAGGGCGTTCCCGAGGATCGTGGTGCGCGAGATGGTCTCGATGCCGAGCGCGCGGTAGGCCTCGCTGCGCAGCGGATCGTTGATCTTGGCGATCACGCGAGGAATGCCGAAGGTGTGCTTGCCGAGCTGGGCCGCCAGCCCGTTTCGGTTGTCGCCCTCGGTGAGGGCCATCAGCAGGTCGGTCTGCTCGGCGCCGGCGGAGCGCATGACATCCTCGTCGAGCCCGCTGCCGCGAACCGTCTCTCCCTTGAAGCCCGACGGGAGGCGCTCGAAGCCGCGCGGATTGATCTCGATGACCGTGACGTGCTCGCCCCGCCGGTCGAGCTCGGAGGCCACCCATGCCCCCACGCGGCCGCAGCCGACGATGATCACCCTCATGGCGTGTGAGCCAGCTCCTTCGTTTCGGCGCGCAGGCACCAGACCGGCGCAGTCGAGTTCCGCATGACGTACGGGACGGTGCGTCCCGCGTCCCATTGTCCCCCGAATCGCTTCTTGTAGCGGAGCCCCATCAGGATGAGGTCGGCCTCCTGCTCGTTCGCCTCGTCCACGATCGCCGCGCCGGCCACCCGAGCCTGGACCGTGCTCGTCCGCGCCCTGCACCCGAGCTCGGCGAGCAACGCCTCCGCGCGCGACAGGATCTCGTCGGCGAGCGCGACCGCCGCGTCGTCCTCCGCGTCGAGGTTCCGCTCGAACGGCACCTCGATCACGTTGAGGACCGACACCTCTCCGTCCTCGCGGCCCGCGAGCAGCAGCCCCGCGACCTTCAGCGCAGCGCCGTCCACCCCGTCGTCGCCGATCACGGGGATCAGGATGCGGTTGTAGTCGAAGGCCGTGGCGCGCTTGTCGCCGCGTCGAAAGAAGCTCATGCGCCCGCTATCCTACGACCCGCTCAACGGCCATGGCTCATCGGCCATAGCTCAGCCGCTCCACCAGCCGGGCGGGCAGCTCCCGTTCCCGCATGAGCTGCTGGGTGCGGCCCACCTCGTACGGCACCCGGCGAAACTCCACCGAATCGCGGGCGGCTCCGGCCCCCACGTCCACGATTGCGTAGGCCGCGTCCGGGATGCCGTCCCGGGGTTGGCCGACGCTCCCCGGATTGACGAGCGAGCGGCCTCCGTTGAGCTCGACGGCGGGGCCGGCGGATCCTGGGAGCGTCTCCACGCCACCGTTCAGCTCGCGAAAGATGACCGGCAGGTGGGTGTGGCCGAAGAGGCACAGGCGCGTCTCGAAGGCCTCAAAGTTCGCGGCCGCGATCCCGGTGCTGGTGATGTACTCCCAGATCGGGTCTCGCGGCGAGCCATGCACCGCGGTCACCTCGCCGTGTCGCCGCACCTCGGGGAGGGTCGCGATGTACGCGCGCGAGTTGGCGTCGATCACGTCGCGGGTCCACTCGATCGCGGCGCGCGCGTCGGGGTTGAAATACGCGGCATCGACCATCTCGACGGCCGCCCCGTCGTGGTTGCCCAGGACGCTGCGCGCCCCGAGCTCCTGGAGCGTGACGATCACCTCGTTCGGCTGCGGGCCGTATCCGACGATGTCGCCCAGGACCCACACCTCATCCACCGGAGGGAGGTCCGCTCGCACCGCTTCGAGGGCAGGCAGGTTGGAATGGATGTCCGAGAGGACGGCGATGCGCATGCGATGGGCGAGTATACCGACGCTCTGGCGCGAGCCTCGGATGGGCCTCCCCGGCTCGATATATCGAGCGATTTGCGCCGGAAGGCGATGCGACGCGCGATTCTCGCGATATATCGAGCGCCCGTGAGCGTGAGCTGCGCGGCGGCGGGCGGCTCATGCGTGCCGCCGCTCGATATATCGCGCAAATGCAGCGCGGGAGGTGGCTCCCGCGAAATGCGCTCGATATATCGCACGCGCGCACCACGTGAGGCGGTGCGCGGTCAGTGCGCTCGATCAATCGCGACGTCGCGGGAGCGGCCTACGTGCGGGCTCGCCGGGCCTGCGCGGGTAGGGGGCCGGTGTTGCGCGCTCCTTCGGGATCACGAGGAGCCGATGCTGAGCCAGCGCGCGGACCTCGGTCTCGTGAATGGCGGGGGCTCCGCCGCCGAGCAGGGCAGCCGCTTCGGCGCCCTGGACGGCCTCGTCGTCGGTGGAGCTGAGCGCTCCCTTCCACGCGACGAGCGCTCCCCCCACGGCGACGAGTGGGAGCGCGTATTCGGCCAGCACGGGAAGCGCGGCGCAGGCCCGCGCCGTGACGAGATCGTAGCGCTCGCGGTGCCGCGGGTCATGGCCGAGGATCTCGGCGCGCTGCGCGACGACGGCAACGGAGCCCAGCCCCAGGGCATCCGCGAAGCCGCGCATGGCGTCGCACTTCTTGCCGACGGAGTCGACCAGCGTCCAGCGGATGCCAGGACGGGCGAGCGCCAGCACGAGCCCCGGCACCCCGCCGCCCGAGCCGAGGTCAAGGGCGGTCGACGGAGCAAAGGAATCGAGCAGCGGCAGGGCGCTGAGGGAGTCGAGCAGGTGCAGGCGGGCGACGGCATCGGGCTCGGTCACCCGCGTGAGGTTCAGGCGGGTGTTGGCATCCAGGAGGAGCTCGACGAAGCGCTCGACCGCATCGGCGAAGCCCCGAGGGAGCGTCGTGGCGATGCCGGGCGCATCCGTCTCGAGGAGGCCTTCGAGCGCCACCCGCGCGGAGCGCGCATCGGCGGCAGGCGACACAGACAGGGACAGAAGATGCTCCTCCGAGCGGCCTTTCGGTCTTCCCGCGAACGATCGGTCGTGGCCGGCTTTCGCATCGGCCCCGATCATCCGCAGTTACCGTACTCGGTCGCCCGCAGAAGCAGGAAGACAAGCGTAGCAGCGGGCGAATGTGGATGAACCGCCAACTTTTCCACGATTCGTGCGCAATGTGGAGAATCTGTGGATAACCACGCGCATATACTCGCCACTGATGGCGTTTGGGTCCCGACGGGAGGCTACGATCAAGGCTGGGTGGCGTTTCGTATGACCTCGGACTCGCCACCCCGCTTCGCGCACGACAGCGAGGCGGAACTGGCGAGGATCCTGGACTTCTACGGTATCGAATGGCGATACGAACCCGACGTCTTCCCCATCTCCTGGAACGCCGACGGAGCGGTCGTCGAGTCGTTCGCGCCCGACTTCTTCCTGCCGGAGATCGGGCTGTACCTGGAGCTGACCACGCTCAAGCAGTCGCTGGTTCGGCGCAAGAACCGCAAGCTGCGCTGGATGCGGCAGCTCTATCCAGAGGTGCGGGTGAAGCTGTTCTACGCGCGTGACTTCAGGGCGCTCATGCTGAAGTACGGAAGGCTCGACTTCCTGACCGATGTCGCCGCGTCGAACGGGAGAGGCAACGGCAATGGCAATGGCAACCGACACCCGTCTGCCGCGTAGCGGGGTGGGCCTGCACGCCGACGTCGAGGAGATCCTGCTCGACGCCGATACGATCGCCGCCCGCGTGGCCGAGCTCGGGGCGCAGTTGAGCGCCGACTACGCCGATCGCAACCCGGTGCTCCTCAGCGTCCTGAAGGGCGCGCTCGTCTTCCTCGCGGACCTCATGCGGACCATGGACATCCCGTCGAGCGTCGACCTCATGGAGCTCTCCAGCTACGGCGAGGGGACGGAGTCGAGCGGCCAGGTGCGCATCCTCAAGGACCTGTCGAACACGATCGAGGGACGGGACGTCGTCGTGGTCGAGGACATCATCGACACCGGCCTCACGCTGAACTACCTCCTCCGCTACCTCGCCGAGCGGCAGCCGGCCTCCATCCGCGTCTGCTGCCTGCTCGACAAGCCGGCTCGCCGCCTGGCCGACCTCGAGATCGACTACCGAGGCTTCACGATCCCGGATCGGTTCGTGGTCGGCTACGGCCTGGACTTCAACGAGCGCTACCGGAACCTGCCGTACATCGGCGTCCTCAGGCCCAGCGTCTACGGCGCCGCCCCGGCCGAATAGGCCGATGCAGGGCGGTGGCGGCCGCTTCCGCTTCCTCGTCCTGCTCGGCGCGCTCGCGATGATCGGCTCCGGCTTCCTGCCGTGGTGGCGTGCGGGCGGCGAGGAGGTCTCGGGCGTGCTCATCCCCGCGCAGGAGGGCATCGGGCTGGAGGGGCCCGGCCTCGTGATCTATGGCGCCGCCGTCGCCGCGCTGCTCGTGCTCAACATCGGCTACATGCGGGGACGGTGGGGCTTCTTCCTGGATGGGCCGATGACGTACCTGGTCCTGGGTCTCGCCGCGGCCGCCGCGCTCCTCTTCCGCGGCTGGGAGCTGTGGTCGGTCGGGTACGTGCCGATGCCGCAGAGCTCGCCCGGGTTCGCGGTGGCCACCGTCGGGATCGCGATGCTCCTCTATGGCGCGGGGACCGGGTTCGGTGCGCCCCCTCGGTCCTAAACGGCCGGCGGAAGGATGAGCGGCGAGAGGAGGATCCAGCCGATCACCACCGCCGCGAGGAGCGCGAACACGATGAGCATCGGGCGCAGGTCCGGCCGGTAGTCGCCCGGGTTCCTGCGGACGGGCGGCCGCTTGTCCGCCATCGGCTCAGATCTCTCCGAGATAGGCCTGGCGCACCTGCTCGTTGGCCGCCAGGTTGGCGGCCGTGTCGGCCAGGATGACCGTGCCGGTCTGGAGGATGTAGCCACGGTCGGCGATCTCGAGGGCCATGTGCGCGTTCTGCTCGACCAGCAGGATGGCGGTGCCCTGCCGGTGGATCTCGCTGATCGTCTCGAAGATGAGCTCGACGAGGTTCGGGGCGAGGCCCATCGACGGCTCGTCGAGCAGCAGCATGGACGGCTTGGCCATCAGTCCGCGACCGATGGCGAGCATCTGCTGCTCGCCGCCGCTGAGCGTGCCCGCCACCTGGCGGCGTCGCTCCTTGAGGCGCGGAAAGATCGAGTACGCGTGCTCGATGCCATGCGCGACATCGGCGTCCGACACGGTGAACCCTCCCATGCGGAGGTTCTCCTCGACGGTCAGGCGGACGAACGTGCGTCGCCCCTCCGGGACCTGCACGATCCCCCTGGCCACGACCTGGTGCGCCGGGATTGCGGTGAGGTCGTCTCCATCCAGTGCGACGCGCCCCTGGGTCGGCCGGACGAGGCCGCTGATGGCGTTGAGCGTCGTCGACTTGCCCGCGCCGTTGCCACCGATCAGCGTCACGATCTCATCGGCCCCGACCGTGAACGACACGCCCTTGAGCGCATGGATGCTGCCGTAGTGCGCGTGGAGGTCCTCGACCTCGAGGAGGGCCATCCGCTCAGGTCCCGCCGGCGGCGTTGCCCGCGGCTTCGGCGGTCCGCTGCCGCTCCTGGCGCTCGAGATACCCTCGGCCAAGGTAGGCCTCGATGACTCGGGGATTGGTCTGGATCTCGCGCGGGGTGCCCTCGGCGATCTTCTCACCGTAGTCGAGCACCGTGATGCGGTCGGAGATGTCCATCACCACGCGCATCTCGTGCTCGATGAGCAGGATCGTGAGCCCCAGGTCGTCGCGCAGGCTGCGGATGAACTTCGTCATGCCGGTCGTCTCCGCGGGGTTCATTCCCGCCGTCGGCTCGTCCAGCAGGAGAAGGCGGGGCTTCGTGGCCAGGGCGCGCGCGATCTCCAGCCGCCGCTGGTCCCCGTACGGGAGGTTGCCGGCAAGCACGTCGCCGCGGCCGCGCAACCCGGCGAACGCGAGGAGCCGGCGCGCCTCCGCGAGCGCAGTCGCCTCCTCGGCCCGCACGCCGCGCGCGGCCAGCACGGCGGCGATCCAGGACGAACGCAGGTGTCGGTGCTGGCCGATCAGGATGTTCTCGATGGCCGTCACGTTCGTGAAGAGCCTGATGTTCTGGTACGTCCGCGCGATGCCGAGGTGCGCGATATGGTCCGGTCGCAGGTGCTGGATCACGCTCCCGTCGAACTGCAGGCTGCCTTCGTCGATCTGGTAGAAGCCCGCCACGCAGTTGAAGAACGTCGTCTTGCCGGCCCCGTTGGGTCCGATGACGCTCGCGATCGCGCCCTCGTCCAGCACGAAGTCGAGGTCGCGCACGGCGGTCAGCCCGCCGAACCGCTTCGTGACCTTGTCGGCGACGAGAAGTGGCATCAGGCGCCCTGCCGCGTGGCGGCCGCCGCGCCCGCCGGGGGGAGCTGGGCCGCGTCGGTGTCGTCGGGCACGTGGAGCTCCCTGGCCACGATCGTCGACGGGATGAGGCCCTCCGGACGGAAGCGCATCATCGCGATGAGCGCGAATCCGTAGAACAGGAACCGATAGTCGGAGAACTCGCGGAAGAGCTCCGGGATGCCGATGAGGAAGATGGCGCCAACGACGACGCCCGGCAGGCTGCCCATGCCGCCGACGATGATCAGCGCGGCGACGTTGATCGATACGAACAGGTCGACGCTGCTCGGGAAGATGGCACCCACGAGCCCCGCGAAGACCGCGCCGCCCAGGCCGGCGAACGCGGCACCGAGCATGTAGGCGAGGAGCTTGGTGTTGATGAGGTTCACCCCGAGGGCCTCGGCGACATCCTCGTCCTCGCGAATCGCAATCCAGGCGCGGCCGAGCCGCGACGCACGGAGGCGCCACGCCACGAAGGCCACGATTGCCGCGCAGACCAGGGCGATGTAGTAGATCTGGTCGGGGCCCGCCAGGAAGTGGGTGGGCGGGACGTCGATCGGCTTCGGGATGTTGATGATGCCGCGCGGACCACCCAGCAGCGGCTTGAGCAGGTCCGACCCCGCGAGCAGGCGGATGATCTCGCCGAAGCCGAGGGTCGCGATCGCCAGGTAGTCGCCTCGGATGCCGAGGATCGGCAGGCCAAGGAACCCGCCGAATACGGCGGCCATGAGCATCGCGAACGGCACCGCAGCCCACCACGGCCAGTCGAGCAGCCCGTACTCGGCCGTCGATGTCATGAGCCCCGCCGTGTAGGCACCGACCGCGAAGAACGCCACGAAGCCCAGATCGAGCAGCCCCGCCAGGCCCAGGGTGATGTTCAGGCCGAATCCCATGAGGATGTAGATCGCCACGAGGGCGATCACCTGGGCGAAGAACGGTCCGAGGACCTGCGGCAGGAGCAGGAGAGCTATCACCCCGAGGACGAGGAACGGCAGGGCGATGAGCCGCCGCTGCGGAGCGGGCAGGTCGGCGAGCGGGTCGGGGAGGACCTTCCGCCTCCGCACGAACGACCCCGCGGTCACCAGCACGAAGATGATCACCGCTCCGGCGATCGTCAGTCCGTCGGAGGCGAAGAGAAGCCGGGCGAGCCCCTCGAGCGGTCCGCCGAGCATCGGCGTGCGCAGGAGGCCCGCGAACAGCCCAAACAGCAACACACCCACAAAGCCGCGGGCGAGCGAACGGAAGGTGGCCGCGGGGAGCAGCGCCAGCGCCCCGGCCAGTGCGCCGAGCCCGACACCGAACAGCGTGGGGATCCAGGCACCGGCAAGTCCCGTCTCGAACGTGATCACGTCGTACAGCGCCGGGGATGCCGGCGTGAACACGGCGCGCAGATCGACGAATGCGCCGGCGACGACCAGGAGCGTCAGGCCGGCCCCGGCGAGCGCTCCGCCCACCGCCCCCGCCAGGATTGCCGGGAGGCCGCGAGCCCATCCGCGGGCCGCGAGGTAGCCGGTCCCGAACAGGATCAGGATCAGCACGGTCTGGCCGAGCGAGATGATGTTCTGGATCATCGGCCGCTCGTGGAAGAGCGGCACGATGCCCACCAGGCACGCGTAGATCGCGACCGCGGCTCCCACGAGCCCGGTACGGATCACGTGGTTCCAGGCGACACCGAACACGGGCGCCGCCCGCCCAACGCTCGTCATGCCCGGTGACGCGTCACGCGTTCACCAAGGATGCCGGAGGGTCGGAACACGAGGACGAGCACGAGCATCGTGAAGGCCACGACGTCCTTCAGCTGGTTCGCCGACGGGACGCCGAAGCCGTTGAGGAACAGGATTGGGCCGATGGACTCGACCTCACCCAGGAAGATGCCGCCCAGCATGGCCCCCGGAATGTTGCCGATGCCACCGAGGACCGCCGCGGTGAACGCCTTGATGCCGGGCACGAAGCCGGTGAAGAAATAGACCTGGCGGAAGAGGAGGCCGTACAGGACGCCAGCGGCCCCCGCCATGGCGGCGCCCATCGCGAACGTCAGCATGATCGTGCGGTCGACGTTGATGCCCATCAGGGCCGCCGTGGACTTGTCCTCGGACACGGCCCGCATCGCCGTGCCCTGCCTCGTGCGCATCACGAAGAAGTACAGGCCGGCCATCATCACGATCGCGGAGCCGATGATCAGCAGGTCGCGAACGGAGAAGGCGAAGGGCAACGGCAGCGGTTCCGAGAGGAAGCCGACGTCCGGGTACGCGTAGATCCCCGGTCCCAGGAAGCCGCGGAAGGTGTACTGGAGCACGAAGGAGGCCCCGATCGCGCTGATCAGGGGCACAAGGCGCGGCGCGTTGCGCAGTGGCCGGTAGGCGATCCGCTCGATGAGCAGAGAGATCGCCACCGCGATGGCGGCGGCGACCACGATCATCAGGATGATCGCCAGGATCGAAGCGAGCGGGCTGGAGTTGAGGATGCCGGTGCCGGCCAGGAAGACGGCGGTGAAGTACCCGCCGAATGCGCCGGCCATGAAGATCTCGCCGTGGGCGAAGTTGATCATCCGCAGGATGCCGTACACCATCGTGTAGCCCAGGGCGATCAGCGCGTAGATGCTCCCCAGGACGAGCCCGTCGACCGCGAGGCCGATCCACGCCGCATCCGTGAAGCGCCCCTGCGAGATGGTCAGGTAGGACCCCACCACCACGATCAGCACGACCGCGATCCGGAACGCCCACAAGAAC
>JBDTWT010000041.1:0-10511 GCA_040006555.1 Chloroflexota bacterium | reverse complement strand
GCCTGCTCGAGACCGTGCGCCGTCCAGCCCGCGTGCCGCGCGATTGCGAACGTGGCCGGGAAGAGCCACGGTGGCAGGCCGATGCCCTGGAACACGGCCGCCGCGTAGTACTCGACGTTCGTCTTGATCGGGTAGTCCGGCTTGTGCTCGGCGAGCACGCGCAGCGCGACCTCCTCGATGGCGACGGCGTTGCGCAGCCACTCGGCCTCGCCGGCGAGCCCCTCCGCCACCAGGCGCAGCGCCGCCGCCCGCGGATCGTAGGCGCGGTACACGCGGTGGCCGAAGCCCATCAGCCGCTCGCCGCGGGCCAGCGTCGCCCGGATCCACTCCTCCGCGCGCTCAACCGATCCCATCTGGTGCAGCTGGTCGACGACCTCCGATGGCGCGCCGCCGTGCCAGGGGCCCTTCAACGCCCCGATCGCGCCGGCCACCGCACTGGCCATGTCGGAGTGCGTCGAGATGATCACGCGCGCAGCGAACGTCGACGCGTTGAAGCCGTGCTCCGCCCCGACCACGAAGTACGCGTCGAGGGCGCGCGCGGACGCCTCGTCTGGCGCCTCGCCCCGGAGCTGGTACAGGAAGCCCGCCGCGAGGCCGAGCGATGGGTCGGGGTCGATCGGCGCCTTGCCTTCGCGCATCCGCGCGAAGGCGGCGAGCGCGGAGGGCGCGAACGCGGTGATCGCCCGCGCCTGCTCGACGGTCGGCGGCCATGAGATGCCCATGACCGCGCCGTAGGCGGAGGCCGCGGTGCGCAGCGCATCCATGGCGTTCGCCCCTGCCGGGAGCTGCCGCAGCACGTCGACGACCTCCAGCGGGGGCGCCTCGCAGGCCAGGCGGGCGTCCGGGTTCCATTCGCCCGTCCACAGCAGCTCTGCGACCGACGCGAACGAGCCACGCTCGACGAGCTCGCCGATCGGATACCCGCGGTAGCGGAGCTCGCCGCGCTCGCCGTCAATGCTGGCAAGGGCGGTCTCGCCCGCCACAACGCCCTTGAGTCCCGCGGAGTATTCGCGTTCGGTGTCGTTCATCGCTGTACCGAGTCTACGAGAGGCGGTAACGTCGCGGCTGGCCGGTGCGTCTGGTGTCCAGCCAATACGTCATCCATCGCCGTGAGGACCCGACACGATCATGCAGCCGCTCTCCCGCCTCATCCCGCTCGCCATCGCCGCGGCGCTCCTGGCCGCGTGCTCGTCACCGACCGCAACCGCCCCCGCATCGGCTGAGGAGTCCGCGTCGCCCGGAACGGGCGCGACCGACACGCCGCCTGCGGCGACTGCCGAGCCGATACCGTCGGAGGACCTCGCCGACTTCACCTGCGACCTGCCCTTCGTCGAGCAGGCCACCGTCCCGCGCACCGTGAACATCGTGGACGTCCGGGTGGGCAGCCACGAGGGATACGACCGCGTCGTGTTCGAGTTCAACGACGGCACTCCGGAGATCGCGCTCGAGCGCGCCACGCCGCCCTTCGTCCAGGACGGCTCCGGCGAGCCGATGGACGTCGAGGGGGAGAGCTTCCTGCGCCTGATCATGCGCGGCGGCACGAAGCAGATGGAGGATGGCACGAGCAGCTACGGCGGCTCGCGCGACTTCGACCCTGGCTTCCCGGCGCTCGTGGATCTCGTCGAGGGCGGGGACTTCGAGGCCCAGAGCACGTGGTACCTCGGCCTCTCAGCCGAGAGCTGCGTGCGCGTGTCGCTCCTCGAGGACGAGCCGCGCCTGGTCATCGACATCGAGCACTGAGCGGAGGCGGCCGATGGCGAGCGAGCCGATCACCGCGATGGCAAGCGCTCCGGCTGCTGAGACGGCCCGGTGGGGCCCCAACATCGCTCGTGCCGGCCGCGTCGCGGCAGCCGCCGTGATCCTCGGCGCGGTGGGCCAGTTGCTCTTCTTCGCGGTCGGTCTCGGCATCAACTTCCCGCTCGCAATCGGCCTCCTCCTGCTGGGCGGGTGGCTCGTTCGGCGCCGCACTCCGCGCCTCCGAGAGTTCGATGCGTGGCTGGCGCCCGCCGCCCTGGCCTTCGCAGCCCTCGCCGCCATCCGAGCCGATCCGACCATCGTCGCCCTCGACCTGCTGACGTCCCTCGCCCTGGCCGGCGCCGCCCTGACCGCGTTCGGAGGGCTGCGGGTGGTCGAGCGACCGTTCGCGGAAGTCCTCGGTGTCGGGCTGCGAGCGCTCGGGTGGGCAAGCGGGGGCGCGGTGCCCGTCATCACCGGGGCGCGTGGCGCACTGCCGCCGATCGCCTCGCTGGGCCATCGTGGCGGGCCCGCCCTCCCCGTCCTGCGCGGCCTCGCGATCGCGATACCCCTCGTCGTGATCTTCATCGCGCTCTTCTCGGCCGCCGACGCCGTCTTCGCCCGCGTGGTGGACGACGTCTTCGGATTCGAGATCGATCTCGGTGACGTGCCGGGCCGGATCGTGACCATGGCCGTGATCGCGTGGGTGGCGGCGGGCGGTCTCGCGCTTGCGGCAGCCGACCACCACGAGCCGGAGGCAGCTTCGCCAGCTGCACCGGGCTGGCGGATCGGAACGACCGAGGTGGTGACCGTGCTCATCGCCGTCGCGGCGGTCTTCGTGGTGTTCGTGGTGTTCCAGGCCACGTACCTGTTCGGGGGCCTCGATACGTTGGCGTCGACGGGGCTGACGTACGCCGAATATGCCCGTCGAGGCTTCTTCGAGCTCGTGGTCGTTGCCGTGCTGGCCGGTGGCCTCATCATCGGGGCCGAGCGACTGTCCGCAGCCCGCACCCGCCTCGTCGTCGGCGTCGCCATCGGCCTCGCGCTCCTCACGGGGGTCGTGATCGCCTCGGCTGCGCTCCGGCTCCGCCTCTACCAGGAGGCGTACGGGTGGACCGAGCTCCGGCTCTACGTGTTGGCCACGATCTGCCTGCTCGCGATCGCGGCGATCGCGCTGCTCGTGCAGCTGGCGGCGGACAGGGTGCGGTGGTTCGGCCACGTGCTGACCGCGGGGGCCCTCGCCATCGGTCTGGCCCTCAACCTTATCGGCCCGGTCCGCTTCATCACCGAGCAGAACGTCGCCCGCGTCCTGGATCCCCGACTCGTGCCTCCGAACGGCCGCAGCGGCCTCGACGACGCCTACGCGCTGTCACTTGGCGACGATGCGATCCCCGCGCTCGTTCGCGTCCTTCCGCATCTCGACGGACCCGAGGCCGAGGCGCCTTACCTGGCCGAGATGCTGAGCGTGCGGCTTGGCGCGCTGCTATCCGACCCGGGCCTCAACGCCTGGCAGGCGTGGAACGCCGGACGCAACGCGGCGCGTGATGCCCTCGAAGCGGCAGATGCCCGCGGCGAGCTGCCATAGGGCGCTGGCTGCCGCGAGCGCCCGCGTCAGGGGCATCCGGTAGCATCAGCGACCATTCCATCCCCAGGAGAACTCATGGCCGACCAACAGATGCCGCCCTCCGGCGCGCTCGACACCGCGAAGACGTACGTGGCGCGGATCAAGACCGAGCGCGGCGACATGGTCGTCGAGCTCTATGCCGACCGCACGCCGCTCACGGTGGAGAACTTCGTCAACCTCGCGCGAAGCGGCTTCTACGACGGCACCACGTTCCACCGCGTGATCCCCGGCTTCATGGCACAGGGTGGCGACCCGACCGGCACGGGCTCGGGCGGACCGGGCTACCAGTTCCGCGACGAGATCGACCCGACGCTGCGACACTCCGGGCCTGGCATGCTCTCGATGGCGAACGCCGGCCCGGGGACGAATGGCAGCCAGTTCTTCATCACCTTCGGGCCGACCCCGCACCTCGACGGCAAGCACACGGTGTTCGGCCGCGTCACCGACGGCCTCAAGGTCCTGCGCTCGATCCGCGAGCGCGATCCACAGCGGGATCGGCAGCCGGGCGATCGCATCGAGACGATCGAGATCACCGAGTCCTAGGGCGGTCCCGCCTCAGCCGGGCCGATCCGGGTCGGGGGACTCGATGATCTCCGAGAGCGGCTCGCTGCGGTAGCGCTCGATCCAGCCCAGGACCTCCTCCGCGTACCGGCCGGACGCGTTGTATCCGACGAGCGCCCGGCGCAGCGCCGCCCGGTCCGAATAATTGCCCGGGTCCCGCACGCACAGGTGGGCGGCCGCGGTCAGAGCGGCGTCGTACAGGTTGTCCGGATCCGCGACACCGTCGCCATTGCCGTCGCGCCCCAGCTCCGCCCACGTCGTCGGGATGAACTGCAGTGGACCCATGGCGCGGTCCCAGCTCGGATCGCCGTCGAGCTCACCGCCGTCCGTGTCCGGCACGGGCTCCATCCCCTGCGTCCCATCGAGCGCCGCGCCCCGAATCTCGGGCAGCACGTCGCCGTTGGGCGCCAGCTGGTGATCCTCGTCCATCCGGCCATGCCGGGCCTCGACCTGCGAGATGCCGGCGAGGACCGTCCAGTCCACGGAGCAGCCGGGGGCGACGGTCGGGGCGGCGTCGGAGGCCGCGCGGTACGCGTCGTACCCGACCGCGGGGATGCGCCCGTCAGCCAGAGCGGGCAATCCGAGGCGGCCCACGGCGTAGAGGCCGACCGCGCCCAGGCCGGCGAGCGCCGCCACGAGAAGCAGCGTCGAGCCGATGCTGCTCCGTTCCCTGGTGCGACGACGCGAACCCATGGCCGGAGGGTGCCACACATTGGGGTCGCCCCGCCGAACCGGCGGCCGGAGCCTCAGGCCGCCTGCGCCGCCTCGTACAGCAGGGCGAAGGTGGTGGCGGGGTCGGGCGCGAACGCCATGTGGGTGTTGCAGGAGCTGCAGACGAGCTCGTCATCGGCCTCGTGGACCGAGAAGACGACCTCGTCGCCGCACCATGCGCAGTCGAGAAGAATGTTCATGCCCGCGACGATGAGCGTGACTCGCGACAACTCTCGTGTCGCAATGTCCCGGTGGTCCCGAGTACGAAGGACCCAGAGCCCCGGCCGATGCGATCCCGTAACCTAGACGGCGTCGGTTGCTCGGCTGGGACGCCCGCACCGATGTCCGGAGAACAGGTCTCCGGGAGTACGCGCGGCCCGGTAAAGGTTTCGACTTTCTCGTGCGTGCGTACCCCGTTCCCAAGCTCGATTCGACCGTCTCCGATTGGCGCGCCTTCTATGCGCGGCGGTATCGGTCCTTCCGCCTGCTGGCCCTGGCTCAGGGCTTCATCGGGGCCCTGACCGGGCCCGCCATCATCATCCCGCTGCTGCTGGCGCTCGGCGCGCACCCGGCGCTCGCGACCGCGGTGGCGGTGCTGCCGGCGGTGGGGACGATGTCGCAGCGCTGGCTGCCGGCGATGCTGGACCGGACCGAGGGAAACCTTCGCGGCCTGGTCATCCTGTTCGCGACGATCGGCGAGCCGCGAGGGTTCCTGCTGGCAGGAGTCGTCGGTGCCGCGGCCCTCGGCTGGCTGCCCGCGTGGGCCGCGATCGCGCTCATCGGCCTGGTCATCGGCCCGCTCGGAGCGCTCGGCGCCATCTCGTCGAGCCTCCAGCAGTCGTGGTACCAGATCATCCTCCCGGACGAGGAGCGTCGGCTCGTGGCCCCGCGCCTCGGGGGCATCACGCTCGGCATCGGCTCCGTCGTCCTCCTGCCGATCGCGTTCGGCATCGACGCCGCGGTCGAGTCTGTCGGCCTGTGGGCCTACGCCGCTCCGCTCCTCGTCGGCGGCCTGGCGGGGATCGTCCCGCTCGTCCTCCTCAGGCAGCTGCCGGCGCCGGGTCGCATCCGCGTGCCGCGACGGGCCGCCTGGACCGGCGACGAGCAGGCTCGCCTCCACCGGCACGGCAACGTGATGACCCTCGCCCTGCTGTCCGCAGGCCTGTCACCGTTCCTGTCGGTCTACGCCATCAGCATCCTCCACACCGGTGCGGGCTTCGCGATCGCCCTGAGCGCGGTGAGCTCCGGCGTCCTGGTCCTCGCCTCGCTCTACGTCAGCTCGCACCTGCGCGGCGGCTCGTCGTCCCTGCTGCTGCGCCGATCATTCGTCCTGCGCGGCGTCGCGCTCTTCATCGGCCTGGCCGCACACCCGGCCAACCCGTTTGCGCCCGCCATCCTGGTGATGGTCGCCGTCCTCATGGCGATGGGCGACACGGCTGGCCAGCTGGCCGCCAACGAGCGACTGTTCCGCCTCGCGACCGGGCCCGGAGTCCTGGCGTTCCAGAGCCATTTCGTGGTTCGCAACGTGGGCGCGTACTGCGGCGGCATCACCGCAGCGTCACTGGTGATGGTGCTCGGTGGCTACCCCGCCTTCGCGTTGCTGTTCGTCGCTGCCGGGATCGGCCGCTTCGGGGCAGCGCGCGCCACCGAGACCCCAGAGCCCACGCGAGTGGGCCCCGTCGGAGCGGAGCCCGCCGCAGCCTGAGCGGCGCCGATACGCGTGTCCGATACGATGGGCCGATACGCTTGCGTGATTGCGCAAACGGTGAGATACTGAGCTGGATGGAAGCCAGCTACGCGACCGACGAAGCTCGTGCGCACGCCGCCGCCATTGCCCGCGCCCTCGCCGACCCGAAGCGCCTCTGCGTGCTCGAGCACCTGGCGGGTGGCGAGCGCAGCGTCAGCGACCTGTCGCGTGACGTCGGCTGCCAGGTGCCGAACATGAGCCAGCACCTCGCGGTGCTGCGCGCGGCCGGGCTGGTCGCCAGCCGCCGCCAGGGCAACACGGTCTTCTATCGGCTCACCGACGAGCGCGTGCTCGTCGCCTATCAGTTGCTGCAGAACGTCGCCGGCTGACCGCCGGCGCCGATGGATTCAGAGAGGAAACCGATGTCTAACGTTCGTGAGGTCACCGACGCCACGTTCGAGAGCGACGTGCTCCAGAACGACAAGCCGGTGATCGTCGACTTCTGGGCCGAGTGGTGTGGCCCGTGCCGCATGGTCGCCCCCGAGGTCGACAAGCTCGCCGCCAAGTACCAGGGCAGCGTCGAGGTCCGCAAGCTCGACGTGGACGCCAATCCGCAGACCGCGATGCGCTACGGGATCATGAGCATCCCGACCGTTGCGCTCTTCACCCAGGGCAACCCGCCGAAGGCCGCCGTGGGATTCCGTCCCGCGGAAGCGCTCGAGGAGGCATTCGGGCTGAGTGCCTTCGCCGAGGGCGCCACCGCCTGACCTGGGGGACCGCCGAGGCGTCCCCATCGCGCAGAGGCCGGGGCCCGCTCTGGCTCGATATATCGAGCGTTTCACGCGGGAGGGCCACGCCGCGCTGCGTTAGCCCGATATATCGAGCCCCCACGAGCACGAGCGGCGCGCGCGCGTGAAGCTCACGCTCCCAGGCGCTCGATATATCGCGCGAACCGCGCCTGGATTGCCGCCCGCGCGCAGTTCGCTCGATATATCGCGACGCGCAGCCCTCCGCCACCTGACCCGACCCGGCGGCATACTGTGCGGCCGATGCGTCGCTCCCTCAACGCGGTCCTGATCGGGACCTTCACGCTCCGCTTCAGCACCGGGTTGACCGGGGCACTTCTCGTCTACTACCTGGCGGACATCGAGGTCTTCGGCGCCGGCGCCGAAGTGTCCGCCGTGGACGTCGGCATCCTGACGGCCGCGTTCTACCTCGCCGAGCTGACGCTGTCCCCCATCTTCGGGATGCTGTCCGACCTCCTCGGCTCGCGTCGGGTCATGCAGTACGGGCCGATCTTCGGAGCGGTCGCCGTCGTCATGACCGCGCTCACCACGGACATCCTGCTGCTCGGCGTGACCCGGTGGCTGGAGGGCGCGGCGGCGGCGGCCAGCATCCCCTCGATCCTCGGGTACATCGCCCTGGCGACGTCGCGCGACGAGGCGCTCCGCGGTCGTACGGTGGCGCGGTTCGAGGCGGCGACGCTCGCCGGGCTCGGCATCGGGCTGGTGGCTGCCGGCGGGCTGTGGGAGGTCCTGGGCCGGAATGCCTTCTATCTGAACGCGGTCCTCTACGGGGTGAGCTTCCTCATCTACCGCTTCGGCGTGACGGAGGGACGCCCGGGACCGGAGGCCCAGGCGGAGAGCGATCCGATCGCGCTCGGTGCCGGAGGGGTTGCCGCCGTGTCGCGCCGGTTCGACCTGACCCGGTACCGCGTCGTGCTCGCCAGTCCATCGGTCTGGCTCCTCGCACCGACGTGGGTTGCGGTCAACGCGTTCATCGGCGCCTGGACGAGCCAGTCGATCTTCCAGCTCGTGAACGAGCCGCGACCCGGATTCGAGGAGCAGATGCTCATGGGCGGCTTCAGCCCCGCCCAGGTCAGCGTCGCGCTCGCCGTGGCGCTGATCGTCTTCTTCGCGGGCCTCTTCTACTGGGGCAACCGCTTCAAGCGCTTCCGACGCACGACCATCATGTCGATCGGCATCGTGGGCGGCATCGCCATGGTCGCCGCCATCTTCTGGATCAACCATGGGGCGGGCTCGCAGCTGGTGGCGATCATCGCGGGGGTCGTCGCCGCAGGCGGCCTGTTCGTCCTCGCCGGCGCGACGCCCGCGGCCCTCGGGATGCTCGCGGACATCAGCGAGGAGCACCCGGACGACCGGGGCGTGATCATGGGCCTGTACTCGGTGTTCCTCGCGGTCGGGCAGATCATCGGCTCGATCACCGCAGGGGGCGCGGCCGAGTGGCTGGGCGTCGACGGCCTGCTCCTGGCGTCGGTGGGGCTCCTGGTGGTCGCCCTGCTCCCCCTGCGTTGGCTGAGGGGCTCCGAGCATCTCGTCGGCCGCTCGGAGCCACGCGCCTCCGGCGCCGGTTGAGCCACGCGCCTCCGGCGCCGGCTGAGCCACGCGCCTCCGGCGCCGGTTGAGCGTCGCCTGGGGTCAGGCCGGCCGGAGCTGCGGGAAGACCTCGGTGCCCAGGCGCTCGAGCCGTGACGGGTCCGCGCCGACGCCCCGGACGGCGAAGATGAGGTGCTGGGCGCCGGCCTCGACGAGGCCGCCGAAGCGCTCGACGATCTGGTCGGCCGAGTCCGTCTCGGGGTCGACGCTCGTGAGGACCGTCCGCTCGATCTCGTCGTAGGGGCGGCCGAGCCGCTCGCAATGCTCGCGGAGCACCGCGAACTTGTCGCGGATGAACTCCGGGGAGCGCCCGAAGACGTTGCAGGCGTCCGCGTACTGGGCCACGAGCCGCAGTGTCTTCCGCTCCCCGCCACCCCCCACCAGGATCGGGACGCGCGGCTTCGAGATCGACTGCGGCGAGTTCAGCAGGCGGGTCGCGGTGACGTGCGTGCCCTCGAAACGCTCCCCGCTGCCGCTGCCGCCCGACCACATCCCGTGGGCCATGCGCAGCGTGTCCTCCAGCCAGCCGAAACGGTCCTTCAACGGTGGCATCGGGAAGCCGAGGGCCTCTGACTCCTCCTCATTCCACGCCGCACCGATCCCGAGCCACGCGCGACCACCCGACAGGACGTCGAGCGTCGTGGTGGCCTTGATCCACAGCCCGGGAGCCCGGTAGTGGATGCCCCCGACCATCAGGCCGAGTCGGGCACCCTCGGTGTGGGCCGCCAGGAAGCCGAGGGCCGTCTGTCCCTCCAACATCGGTGCCTCGGGCGGTCCCAGGGTGCGGATCTGGAAGAAGTGGTCCATCACCCAGATGGAGTCGAAGCCGACCGCATCCGCGGTTGAGCCGATGCGACCCAGGGTCGGACCGATCGCCGCGGCGCCACCGGGCCACGTGAACTGGTTGATCTGGAGACCGAACTTCACCGCCACCCGGGCATTCTGCCCCCGCGGCACGCGCCGTGCTTTTCAGCTGCCTGGACCAGCCGCACTTCCAGGGCGGCCGATTTGTCACTTCCGAAGTTGCGTCGGGCGCCTAGAGGATGTCGTGTTCGCGCGGGGCGAAGGCGCGGTCCGGCGCGAAGGGGTTGGAGGCGCGGTCGGCGGCGCCGGTGAGGAGGTCGACCACCAGCCGGCTGCCGCCGGCTCCGGCCATCACCCCGTGGCCTGAGTAGCCGCCGTTGAGGTACAGCCCATCCGGCCCGACGGCGCCGAGGTAGGGCCGGCGATCGGGGGTGTACTCGTACTGGCCCGCCTGGAGGAACCAGTGGAAGGGCGCGGCGCCATCGGCCCACGCCTCGCGCCAGAAGGGGGCGACGCGGGCCAACGCGTGGTCGGAGGCCGGATCGAGCAGGCCGAATGCCCAGTCGTGCCGTACCGGCACCGGATCAGCGGGCTCGGCGGGTGGGGCGGACGGATCGGTGTAGAGCGCGAGGCAGCCCCGGAACGCGGGTCGCCAGTGTGCCGCCGTCTCCTCCTCGATCGTCATCGGCGCGTCCGCCGGGATCGCGGGGAGGTCCGGGATGACGAGCTTCTGGCGCGTGGTCGGCGCGAGGGCGACGTCGACGCCGGCGAGGGCGGTGACCTGCGCGAGAAACGGTCCCGCCGCGACGATCACCGTGGGCGCTGACACGGAGCCCAGGCTTGTCTCGACGCCGCGGACGCGGCCCGCGTCCACCACCACGCCGGTCACCGCGGCCCCGGCGACGAAGGTTGCCCCACCGCCCGGCGAGGCGCCCGGGATGCACTCGGCGTTCGAGGCGGCCGCCGCGTAGCCGGCGGTCAGCCGCTTGACGTC
>JBDTWT010000040.1:0-10598 GCA_040006555.1 Chloroflexota bacterium | reverse complement strand
GCAGCGGCACCAGCTCCGACAGCGCGAAGTGGCGGTTGAAGACGTTGACCACCGCGCGCGCGACGAGCTTCTCGATCACCTTATCCTCGCGCGTCTCATCGCCCAGGGTCTCGAGCTCGATCTTGCCCGCGGTCGACGCCACCACGGATGGCAGGTCGGCGTTGCGCGGCGCCGCGGCCGGCTCCCCTAAGCGCACGGCACGCTTCAACGCCGCCGCGCCCAGCGTCTCGTGGTTCGCGATGGTCACGCGCACGGAAACCCCGGACCGCTGCGAGACCTCCGACGAGCGTCGGGCCAGCTGCGACAGCTCGGCCACGATCTCCTTCATGAACGCGGGCGTCTGGACCGGCACGAAATCGGGTGCGGACACGTCCGCATCGGCTTCGAAGACCGCGCCCTCCGCCTCCATGATCGCGATCTCGATCGCCGCCTCTTCGGGGTAGTGGGTGCGGATCTGCGCGCCGAATCGGTCCTTGAGGGGGGTGATGATCCGTCCGCGGCTGGTGTAGTCCTCCGGGTTGGCCGATGCGATCACGAACAGGTCCAGCTCCAGCCGCACCCGGTAGCCGCGCACCTGGACGTCGCGCTCCTCCATCACGTTGAGCAGGCCGACCTGGATGCGCTCGGCCAGGTCCGGCAGCTCGTTGAGCGCGAAGATGCCCCGATGCGTTCTTGGGAGCAATCCGTAGTGAATGGTGAGCTCGTCGGACAGGTAGCGGCCTTCGGCCACCTTGACCGGGTCCACTTCGCCGATGAGGTCCGCGATGCTGATATCGGGCGTCGCCAGCTTCTCTGAGTACCGATCCTCCGCCGCCCACCAGCCGATGGGGGTGGCGTCGCCCTCCTCGGCGACGATGGTCCGTGCGAGCGACGAGACCGGCTTGAGCGGGTCGTCGTGCAGCTCCGTTCCGTTGACGAACGGGAGCCATGGGTCCAGCAGTCCGGTGAGGCTTCGCGCGATGCGGCTCTTGGCCTGGCCCCGCTCGCCCAGGAGGATGACGTCCTGCCCCGCCAGCAGCGCGTTCTCGAGCTGCGGCAGCACCGTCTCGTCGTAGCCCAGGATCCCGGGCATGAACGACTCGTTGGAGCGGATGCGGCCGAGCAGGTTGGCGCGCAGCTCTTCCTTGACCGTGCGGCTCCGGTAGCCGTTGGCGCGGAGCTCGCCGAGGGTCGTATCGGCGGGTCGGTCAGCGTTCCCCATCAGGAGCAGAGGCTAGCACTCGGCGCGTGCGTCGTTCGGAGCGGCCTCATCGGCTCCGTGAGCGCCACTCCTGTCAGATTCATGCCACAGCCGCACTATCTGGTGAATCTCCTGTTGAAACTGTCACCGTGCGCAAATCCACGCTCGCGCCATATGAATTTGGCACACGGAACGGCCGCGAGCGAGGTTAGTGCGGCCCTCGCCTGAATCTGGCGGAACGAGCGCCAGGCCATCAGGCCCGGGCCCCCGCGCTCAGTACGTGAGGACCGCCGCGCCCTGTCGCTCGAAGTCGGGTCGGTTACGCGTCACGATCGTGGCGTCGAGACTCCTGGCGGCCGCCGTGATCAGCGCGTCTCCCAGCCCCAGCTTGCCTCCTGACCGATGGCGCGGGCGGCGCGCGTTGCCGGCCTGGCGCGCGGCAGCGGGATCGGTCGCGACGTAGTCGAGTGGCGCCAGCAGGCGTGACACCACGGCGAGGTGCTCGTCCGAGCCGCCGGAGAGCGCCTCGCACACCACGACGTCGCAGGTGAACAGCTCCGCGCCCTCCTCGTAGAGACGTTGGAGCAGGGCCATGGCGGGGCCGTACCCGTGGGCGTGGTCGACAATCAGGGTGGTATCGAGCAGGTAGCGCACCTTCGCTACCCCGTCTCCTCGGATCGGAGGGCGTCCAGCCAGGCAGTCACCTCGTCGGGGCTCATCCAGCCGGGCTGTCCGACCATCGCGCCGGCGGTCTCGCGGATGACCGCCCCCAGGGCGTCGCGACGCACGCGCTGGGCAACCGCCTCCGCCACATACCGGCTCCGACCGCGCGGCCCGGCGATCTCGTCGACCTGCGCCAGGAGCCGTGTGGGCAGCGTGACGTTGGTCCGCGTGAGCTCATCCGTTCCTAAGTGTGCCATACCGTGTGCAACCGTAGCACACTGCGACCGCCGCCACGAAGATGGCCGACGGTCCGGCAGACGCGTCCTAGAGGTAGCCCTCGGGCGCCGGCCCCAGCACGGTCATGGAATAGCGCTCGGCGATCTCGGACAGACCCTCCTCGTCGACGCCGCCCTTGATCGCTTCGGCAAGCTCCTCGAAGTAGCCCGCCATCGCGGCGGGCGTGTACAGATTGAGCTTGCGACTGCCACGTGCGCCCTTGAACGTGTGCGGCATCCCGCGGGGCACATGGACGAACGAGCCGGCCGGGCACCGGAAGTCGCGCCCGTCGATGTGCATCAGGTACTCGCCTTCGATGACGTAGAAGGACTCCGCTGCGTCCCGATGCACGTGGAGCGGCGGCCCGAATCCCTCCGCCGATTCGGCCGTCTCGACGAGCGCGAAGGACCCATCGGCGCCTTCTCCCGTCGTGTGAAGCGTCCAGACCGTCGCGCCGCCCAGCTCGATCGGCTTCGCCTCGCCCGGAAGGAGGACGACACCTCCGTCTCCGATGTCTGTCATGGACGCTCCCTAGTGCGAGCGTTCGAGGCTAGCACTCCGGGCGGGTCGCGAGGGACGGGCCGCTGGGTCGGTTGGTCCAGGTGTAATCCCCGCGAGCTTGGTGACACGGGCAGCCCCTGCGGTGTCGCCCGCTCGCGCTCGATATATCGACTCGGATTGACGCGAGGCCCTTGCCGCGCGGCGTAGGCGCGATATATCGGAAGCTGCCACGCATGAGGCGCACTCGCGCGGGCGCCCCACGCTCCCGGGCGCTCGTTATATCGCGAGAACCGAGCGCGCCAGCCGCGTCCGGTCGAAATCGGCTCGATTCATCGAGCACGCCGCAGCGGGAGGACGCGCCTCGCCGCGGGCCGCGGTGTTCGCCTGCGCGGCAACGGCCTGAACCGAGGCGACAGGCGCCCACGGCAGCTCACCGCGGCCGTTCGGCTCGCGCTTTCGTCAGATTCATGCCACACCTGCACTAACCGCCCTGTCGGCGCTGCGAATTGTCAGATTGCGCGCGATCACGCACGCGGCATATGAATTTGACTAAACGGACCGCGTCGAAGGCCGATAACGCGCACCTTGCATGAATGTGACGAAACCGAAAGACGCGGGGACTAGGCGGCGCTCGCCTTGGGCTTCCGAGTGCGTCTCGGGCGAGGGCGCAGGACGGTTGCCACGACCGGGAGGACCAACGGCTCGTCAATGGCCAAGTCGCGCCGACGTCGGGCGGGGGTAGTGGGGATGTCGGACATGGAGGCCTGCGCCATTCCGACCTGGTTGCGTCCCGCGGCCTTGGCGCGGTAGAGGGCCGCATCGGCGAGGGAGACGAGGCCCTTGCGGTCGGCGTGATGCGTATCGGTGGCGACGATGCCCAGTGAGGCGGTGATGCGGCCGTACCGTCCGGGGCCGATCTCGACCACCGTCTGCTCGATGGCCGCGCGGATCTTCTCGGCCACCACCTTGACCTCGGCCAGCGTGGCGTGATGCAGCGCGATGACGAACTCCTCGCCGCCGTAGCGCGCGACGACGTCGGATGCGCGGATCGTGCTGCGGACGGCTCGGCTGAGGGCCTGGAGCGCCTCGTCTCCGGCGGGGTGGCCGTGGGTGTCGTTGAATGCCTTGAAGTTGTCGACGTCCAGCATGATCACGCCGACGCTGTCGTTCTCCCGCTCCGCGAGCGCGAGCTGCTGCTCGAGGTAGGCGTCGAAGAAGCGCGCGTTGCGCAGGCCGGTGAGCGGGTCGGTGTTGGCCAGGCCCTCCATCGTCTTCATGAGGCGCGCGTTGGCGAGGGCGAGCGCGACCTGCTCGGCCGTCCGCGCGGCGCGCTGCACCGTGACGGCATCGAAGCTGTGGGGCTCCGGACGCTCGAGGTGGATGACGCCGACGATGCCGCCCAACGCAGGCATCGGCAAACAGACGACCGAGCCGCGCTCGGCTGGATGTGCCGGGCAACGGACCGCGAGCTCGTCGGAGACGTCATCGGCGACGAAGGCCGTGGCGCGGCGAATTCCCGGGCATCGGTCTGTTCGGTCGATGTCCGCCGCTGAGCCGATGGCGGGCAAGCCCTCCCCCCACGTCGCAGCGACGATGAGCCGATTCGTCGAGTTGTTGAGAAGCATGACCTGGCCGCGAGGCGATGGCGCGATGCGCTGGAGGACGCGCGTGAGGACATCGATGAGCGTCTCCTCGTTCTGTGCGAACGCAGTCAGCTCTGCGAGCTGGTTGAAGGTGGCCGCGGTCTCCGCCTCCCCGCGCGCCGTGTTGTATCGCTCCGCAGCGTCGAGACGGAGGCGCTCGAGGACGATGGCCAGCGCGCCGATCTCGTCGTTGCGCTCCGGCATGAACATGACCTCCTCGCCGGCGACGAGCGCCTCCGCGGTTCGGTTGAGGCGGTGAAGGGGACCATCGATTGAACGGATCAGCCAGGTGCCAGCCGTCCCGACCAGGACGAAAATGCCGATCACGGCGGGGATGACGAACGCGTCCATGTCTCGCACGACCCCGCCGAGTGCCGTGGCCGCCGCCTCCCGGCGGACGTCCGCAAGACCGTCGAGCTCCTCGAGCGCCGCGAGGACCGGTGCGAAGCGACGCTGATTGTCATCCAGCATGGCCGGACTGGGCTCAAAGCTCCCCGCCGCCGCGATGCGGAAGAACGGCTCCGCCCACGAGTCTCGCCACTCCTTCGCCGACTGGCGGATGTTGGCTGCCGCGAGGTGCGCCGCGCCGCCGGCGTCGAGCGCGCCGAGCTGGACGTAGGCGTCGAACTCCGCCTCGACGGCGCGACTGAACCCGGCGAGCGTCGCGCCGTGAGGCGTGTACGCGCTCCTCAGAGCGAGTGTCTGTTGCTCCAGGAGCGCGAGGTGCAGTTCGCTCTCGAACTCGTCGAGCGCGCCCGCTCGGAGGGCCTGGTCGGAGACGCCGTCGATCATGAGGCTCATCAGCATGGACCCGCCGATCGTGAGGGCTATGGTCAGCACGAGCAGGCCAGCGACGCTGAGCACGAGCCGGTCGCGGATCACGCGTCGGGCGCGCTGAGGCCTGGCTGTTTCGAGAGGGGTCATGGCGATCCATCGTGTGCCCCCCCGCGCGCGAGGGGCAATCGCCCCTTAGTTCCCCGAACCGGCCATCGGTAAGAAGGTGCGGCTCAGTGTCCGACCGCCTTCGAGCGAGCCCAGATCCCGACGTAGCCGGTCCTGCGCAGCGTCGGACGGCCGGTGTGCAGGCCGATGCGGACGCGCACCTTCACACCATCGGGCCATGACGTCTCCGCGAGCGCGCGCTGGATCTCGAGGGCGGCATCGAGCGCGTCCGGAGCCGAATTGAAGGCCGCGAAGAACTCATCGGCTCGGGAGTCGATCACGACCCCGTGGTGCCTGCCCACCGCGCGCCGGATGATGCCGCGGACGTCGTCGAGCAGTGGGCCGTATCGGCCATCCAGGCGCCGGAGCAGTCCGGTCGAGCTCTCGATATCGGTCCGCAGGAAGGTGACCTCGCCCTTGGGCAGGTCGCTCACGTCCCCGTCCCGCGCTCGCCTGAGCTGCCCGTCGATGAAGCCGATCGGCACGATCCCGTACTTCTTGGCGGCCCGGAGCAGCCGGTGGCGGGCCTGCTCGCGTGCCTCGGGGGTCTCGAACGGGGTTCTTGAGAAGCGCGCGAGGGCGTTGCGCACGTGCGCCTCGTCGTGGATGGGGAGGCGCCGGCGGCCGGTCGAGTCGATCCAGGCGAAGGCGGACTTCGGAAGGGCCGCGCGGGCCCGCTTGCTCAGGGGAGCCACGGTGCAATTTTCCCACGGGAGGGGGTTTTGGCGCCTTCCTCACAGGCGCTATTTGTAACAACGGAAGTTACGTCGGGGATCGTGAGATGGGTCCCGCTGTGTGGGCGGGGGGCCTCCTCCACGGGAGTTGCGGCGCAGCGGAACTAACGGCCAGCCTGGGGCCTCGTGGTGCCGTGTCGGTTCGCGACATGGGAGGTGTCGCGACCGCCCGCGAAGCTCTCGCCATGCCCGTCCTCGACTACCGCAAATTCGTCAACCGCGACCTCCCCATCCAGGAGCGCGCGTGCACCTCGAAGGTGGCGTTCGTGAGCCGGCGGGAGGCGCTGAGCCGATGCCGCCATGGGCGGATGGCCTACTCCGGCCTGAAGCCCTACCGATGCGAGTGGTGCGACGGCTGGCACCTCGGCCACCGCCGCCGGCGCCACCCTCCCCCACGCCCCACGTAACAACGAAAGTTACGAATTGGTCAATGCCGAGACCAGGACACGGAGCGCGTTCGGGACCACGGCGACTTCCATCGGCAGGGCGCCGATGACCTCCCCATCGGCCTGGACCTCGACGTGCGACGGGCCGTCCACCCGGATGGTGGTCGCGCGGTGGAGTGAGACCTTGGGGTGGCCGACGTGGCGACCCGAGAAGACCTTGGGCAGCATCGTGACGACGTCCCGGCGCGAGGCATCCCCCACCAGGCACACGTCCAGCAGCCCGTCGTCGGGCCGGGCCTCGGGCGAGAGCTGCATGCCTCCACCCGAGAAGCGGCAGTTCGACACGTAGACCATGAAGGACGGCTGGTGGATCTCGTCCTTCCCGTCGAGCGTGATCGTCAGCTCGACGTTCCGGTTCGTCAGGACCTCGCGCAGCGTGTGGTAGACGAATGGCAGGGCGCCGATCTTCGACCATGACGGCGACTCGTTGACTGCCTTGGCCACGCGCGCCGCGAAGCCCGTACCCACCAGCACCACGAAGTAGCGGTCACCGCAGCGGGCCTGGTCGACGATGCGTGTCCGCCCGGACACGACCGAGGCGACCTTGACGGCTGCACGGAGGTCCGCGGGGATCCCGACGCTGCGGGCGAAGTCGTTGCCGGTCCCGATCGGGATGACCGCCAGGCGAGGGGTCGCGCCGCCGAACCCCAGCAGCCCGTTCGCCACCTCGTGCACGGTCCCGTCTCCGCCCACCGCGACGATCGGGTCGAATCCGGATGCGGCGGCGTCCCGGGCCAGATCGACGGCATGACCCGGCCGCTCGGTGACCGCGAATTGGGCGTCAGTCCCCGTCCGCGGGCCTAGGAATTCGGTGATCGTGGCCTGGGCGCGTCTTCCGCGTCCTCCCCCAGCGACCGGGTTGATGATGAACACCGGACGTGGCTGGGACATCTTCTGAAGGGTAACGCCTCGGCTGAGCGGAACTCGGTCCTACGGCGCGAATAGGACCCGCGGCGAGCCCCGATCGGCCCCCGCGGAGCGCGCAAGAAACCCAAAAGGGGGGTCTCACCGTGTTGCGCCGGTGCCACGCGCCCCTCCTGAGTACCTGGAAGTACTGCCCCCTGGAGCGCCCCACGCGGGCCGATGTCATGACCGGCAGGGTCCCAAAGTCGGGGGGGACCAACGAGCCATCGCACTCGCATGACCATCGGGCGACGATTTCTCACATCCGGACGTCTCACGAGGTCCGGCACCGATACGGAATACGACAAACAAGTGTCTGCCGGGACCCGACAGGCAACCGCAGCAGGACTGACTGGAGCCAAGCGATGAACACGAATACACTCCGAGGACGCAACCGTCTCATCGGCTTGGCGGTCGGCCTCACCCTCATGGGAGCCTTCAGCGCCGCGATGTCACTGGCGGTCTTCACCGACCAGGAGACCGTCGACGGCACCTTCTCGTCGGGGTCGATCATCCTCGACGACGTGAAGATCGACGGGCTTGTGCTGAGCATCTCGCCGATCATGCCGGGCGACATGATCACGGACGACGTGGTCGTGGAGAACGACGGCACGGCGCAGCTGCGCTACTCGATCAGCACCGCGACCACCAACCCCGACTTGAAGCTGCTGCGCGACGCGCTCAGCCTGACGGTCAAGACGATCGACGTCACGACCCCGGGCACGCCGTGTGACAACTTCGACGGTACGACGCTGTACACCGGCGTGCTGGGTGCCAGCACGGCCGCCGTCGGTTCGCCCGCCGCGGGCGCACAGGCCGGTGACCGTACCCTGGCCGCGCTTTCGAACGAGACCCTTTGCTTCCGGCTTCAGCTGCCGCTCGCAACGGGCAACGCGTATGCGGCCGCAACGGCGGTGACGACGTTCACCTTCGATGCGGAGCAGACCGCGAACAACCCGTAAAGCTTCCGGGTGGGGCTGGCGGCCTGGCCGCCGGCTCCACGCCGAAAGCGATTGCCAAGCCGATGCGCCCGCTGCGATACATCCTCAGCGCGCTGATCGGGGTCCTGATCGCCTTCGGCGTCCTCGTCCCTGCTGCTTCCATCCTGGCGCCCGCGGTCGGGCGCCAGGTCTTTGCCATTCGCGGGCAGTCGATGTCGCCTGCCATCCCGATGGGCGCCGCGATCGTCGTCGTCGAGCGCCCTGTCAGCGAACTGCGCGTCGGTGACATCGTCACCTGGCGCGCCGCCAACGGCGCTTACGTCACGCACCGCGTCCTCCAGGTGGTGGAGGAGGGCGGCCAGCTCTTCGTGCAGACGCAGGGCGACGCGAACGACTCGCCCGATCCTTCGGCCGTCCCCGCGGACGCCATCGTCGGCGTGGTCGATGCCTGGGTCCCGGCTGCCGGCTACGCACTGATCATGATGTCGACGCCCACCGGGCTCGTGAGCTGGCTCTCGTTCGGCCTCGCCCTCCTGGCCACCGATGCGCTGCTCGCGGGCATGAAGGCCAGCGCCGCCGATGCGCCACCGGCGCGTCAGTCCGCTCGCTCGGACCGATTTGCTCGCCTCGAAAGCCTGTGGCGGCGGATGCGCCGACCGAAGGGCACAGGCTGGCCCATTCACTTCGTGGGCATCACCGTGCAGGGCGACGACCTCTCGCCGCTCGAGGACATGGCTCGCTGCGCCAAGGGCGACCACAGCCGCTGCGCGACCGAAGTCCAGCCGCGCGCCGACGCCATCGTGCAGCGCGATGGCGCCGGGGCCCGGAAGTGAAGCACGTGCGCCGACTGGGTCTCCTCACGGTCGTGGCCGCCATCGGTGTGGCAGCGCTGGTCGTGGGAGTCGGAGTCCGCGGCTCGACCGCGCTGTTCGGCGACCAGGAGACCACCACGGCGTCCGAGGCGACCGCCGCCTGCTTCACGAATGACGCGGCTGCCCCCACGATCCCGAGCAGCATCATCTCCAAGACGACCCCCTACCTCGGTGGCTCGATCAGGCAGGGCAGCACGTACTACGTGTACGCCAACATCACCGGCGTCGCGACGAGGGTGACCGCAGACATCCGGCCGCTGACCGGGGGCCAGTTCCTCGCACCGCTGACCGCGGGTGCCTACAGCGTTGGCGGCGTTGCCTACGGCTGGCGAACGGCGTCGTTCACCGCCGGCAACCCGCTGGCGGAGGGGACCTATACCTACTCGGTCAGTGCCGCCAACGCGGCGCTCCAGTGCCGCACCACGTCCTTCACCGTCGCCATGGACAACACCGGCCCCACCGGAACGGACGTGCAGCCGACCCAGGGCGGCGGACAGTCCGGCCGCCCCGCAACGGGGGACGTGATCACCTTCACCTGGTCGGAGAACATCGATCCGGAGAGCGTGCTCGCGGGCTGGACCGGCGCGTCGACCGGCGTCGTCGTCCGCATCACGAACACCGGCACCAACGACACGCTGACCGTCTGGAACTCGACCAACACCGTCCAGCTCCCGCTCGGATCGGTGGCGTTGGGTGGCGAGTACGTCACCGCCGACTCGACCTGGGGGGCCTCCGGGACTGCCTCCACCATGGTCCGAACCGGCACGAACATCGCCATCACCTTCGGCACGGAAGCCGGCACGACGGTCCGCCAGAACTCCAGCGCAACGGCAGTGTGGACGCCGTCGACAACCACCACCGATGCCGCGGGCAACACGTCGTCTGCGACCCCCGTGAACGAGGGCGGCGCCGCGGACCTGAACTTCTAGCGGTACGCCGCCACGGCCGCGGCCACGGCGGGCGGATCGCAGATCCCGCGTTCCGCGAGCGACTCGAGGAAGGCGGCGCGCGACGCGATCTCCGCCTCTAGCGCATCGGCTTCGAGCCCCAGGCTCCGTGCCAACACCGCGTAGGCAGCCGGGTCGTGCTCAAAGGGCTGGGCCGATCGACCGGCATCCGAGGGGAGCATCGGCGGAGAGGGCAGGCGCTGGGCGCCGGTCATGCGCGGTGATCGCTCCCCGGCGATGGCTCCCAGGCGCACCGGCGTGAGCGCGCCGGCCTCATCCAGGCGCAGGTGCCAGGCCTCCTCCACGCGCCGATACATCCCCGTGGGAGTGAAGTAGGCCGAGAACTGGAGGTAGATCGTCATGCCGGCGAGGTCCGCATCGGTCGCCCCAAGCTCGGTGCGGAAGGTGTCGAGCGCCTCCGGCAGCGAGTCGGCATGCATGGTGCCGCCCATCCCCCAGCCCTTGCCGGCGAGCATCAGCACGCGACGCGCAGCCCGGCCCCAGACGTAGATCGGCAGGTGGTCGCTCATCTCGTTGATGAGCAGGTAGC
>JBDTWT010000039.1:0-10646 GCA_040006555.1 Chloroflexota bacterium | reverse complement strand
ACGCTCGACCGCACCACCGACCGCACGGGAGCGGTCGCCGAGCTCACGATGGAGGCGATCCGCGAGGCCGATGCGGGCGCCGCGTTCGCGGGGCCGGAGGGCGACTACCCGTTCCGCGGGCGGGGCCTCACCGTTCCCACGCTGACCGACGTGCTCGACTGGCTGCCGGATCGGCTCGGCCTCGTCATCGAGATCAAGGCGCGCGCCGCCGCCGACGCGGTCGTGATCGCCCTCCATGGCCGTCCCGTGCGCGACGGCGACCGCGTCTCGGCCATCAGCTTCGACGAGCGATCGATCGACCGGGTCCGCGAGCTCGACGCGGGCATCCGGACCGGCTACCTCCTGGTGCCCGGGCAGTCCATCGAGGCCGCCCTCGTGTGGGCGACCGAGCACGGACACGTCGGCGTCCACCCGTGGGATGCCGACCTCGGGGTCGATCCGTCGCGGGTCCTCGTGCTTGCCAAGGCGTACGGGCGCGAGGTCGGCTGTTACGTCGTGAACGATCCCGAGCGGATGCAGTTCCTCGCCGCAGCCGGGCTCTGGGGATTCGTCACCGACGTCCCTGAGGTCGCGCGCGCCGCGATTCCGCGCGGAGGCTAGGCCTGGACGCTGGCGGTCTGCCCGATGGCCCGCTGCGCGGCCGCGACGTCGTCCACGCCGATCGCGACCGTGACGTTGGAGCCGCTCATGCCGGTCCCCAGCAGCAGCTCGATGTTCACCCCGGCATCGGCCAGCTTGCGGGCGATCTGGCCAAGCGTCCCGGCCTTGTGCTCGAGGCTCACCGAGACGAGGCCGATCTCGCGCACCTTGGTTCCGGCCGACTTGAGCACCTCGCGAGTCCCTGCCTCGTCATTCGTCAGCAGGCCGAGGGCGCCCACCGTTCCGGCGGTGACGCCGCTGATGGCGGTGATGTTGATGCCGCGCTCACCGATCGCCTCGGTGATCTCGGCCAGTGCGCCCGTCTTGTTCTCGAGCTCGATGATGAATGCGTTCATGCCACGCTCCCCAGGGTCACATCGGCTCGACCGCCGGACGATGCCCGGCGTGGCCGGCTCGATGGGTCGCACCCAGCGTACAACCGCTGTCACGCCCGCCCTCTCCGGCGTTCTGCCAAGGTATGCCCGATGCACCCCCGCACGGCCTTCGGGATCACCGCCGCCATCCGTCCGGACGCCGCGCGGCTCGGCGCCGAGGTCGAGTCGCTCGGCTACGACGAGCTGTGGGTCAACGACACCCCTCGCGGCGACGGGCTGGCGACCCTCTCGGCCGTCGGGTCCGGAACATCCAGCCTCGCCTTCGGCGTCGGCGTCGTTGCGCTCTCGGAGCAGACCCCCGCCGTCATCGCTGAGCGCGTCCACGCCGCTTCGCTCCCAACCGACCGCCTGACGGTCGGCGTCGGCAGTGGATCGTCTCGCTCGCTCGACCTCGTCCGCGGCGGGATCTCGGAGCTCCGTCGACTGCTCCCAGGCCATCCGCTGGCGGTTGCGGCGGTTGGGCCGCGCATGGCGCATCTCGCCGGCGAGGTCGCCGACGCCGTCGTCGCCAACTGGACGCTGCCCGCCCGCCTCGCCGAGCTTCGGGAGCTCATCGCCGAGGGAGCCGGCGGGGCGGGACGCACAACCCCGCGCCTGGTGGCGTACGTGCGAACGGCGGTCGGCCCTGGAGCCGAGCAGCGCCTGCGCGCTGAGATGGACCGCTACGCCAGCAGGGGCGCGCACTACGCGCGGGCATTCGCGGAGCAGGGCGGCGGACCAATCGGTGTGGCGGTCGAGTCGACCGATCCCGCCGAGCTGGTCGGCGCGCTCGCGCCCTATCGGTCCGTCGTGGACACCGTCGTCGTTCGCGGGCTTCCGGCCACCGATACCGTGGACGCGTGGCTGGAGATCGCCGGCGTCGCTGCCCCTAGCCCCGGTTCGGGTTGACTCGCGGCAGCCGCGTGTTGCCCTCGACGAGGAAGTGACGGAACCATTCGACGATCAGGCGCTGGTTGTCGACGCGCCTGAACGGGGTCCCCGAGCGCGTGAGCTCGTGCGACTCGTCCGGCGTGCGCATGAGGCGCACCGTCTTGCGCAACGAGCGCAGGACGGCGAACAGCTCCTCGGCCTGTACGATCGTGCAGCGCAGGTCCTTCTCCGCGTGCTGGATCAGGAGCGGCGTGGTCACGTTCGTGGCGTAGGTGAGCGGCGAGTGGCGCCGGTAGAGGTCCCAGTCGTCCCAGGCCTGAACGCCGTATTCGTAGAGGCCGAAGGTCGGCCCGCCGATGTCCCCCGACAGCATCTCGCTCACCATGTCGTTCACGCTGCGGCAGGTGACCGCGGCCTTGAACCGATCGGTGTGGCCCACGATCCACGAGGTGAGGTAGCCGCCGTACGAGCCACCGGTCACGCCCATCCGCTCCGCGTCGACCAGGCCGTCGGCGATGAGACTGTCGAGGCCGCCCATCACGTCGCTCATGGGACCGTCGCCCCAGTCGCCGTGGTTCGCGGTCAGGAAGGCCTGGCCGTAGCCCTGTGAGCCGCGCGGGTTGCAGGCGTACACGCTCGTGCCGTTCGCAGCGAGGACCTGCCACTCCCACATGAGGGACCATCCGTAGAGCGTCGCCGGGCCTCCGTGGATCTGCAGGACGACCGGCGCCGGCCTGCCGCGAGCGCTGCCCGGTGCCTGGATGAGCCATCCCTGGATGCGGCGGCCGTCGACCTCGTGCCAGCGCTCCACGGGGCGCACCACGCGGATGTCGCGCCACGCCTCGCCCGTGAGATCGCTCACACGCCGGAGCTGGACGCCGGCAGCCGGCACGCGGCCGGCCGGAATGTCGCCCACCACGATGTTCGGAGGCTCGGTCCCGCCCGCGCGAACCGCGGCCACGCGCGCACCGCCGCGGGGCAGGTCGACGAGGCGCTGTCGGCCGAGGTAGTGTCGGTCGCGCGTCAGCCGCTCGACCCGACGGTCCTCCGCGGCGCCCACGCGCCAGAGCTCGAAGCTCCCCTCGACCGGCGCCGCGAAGACGACCCAGCGGCCGTCGGCCATCCAGTCCAGCTGCGGCTCCCCGCCGGGGAAGAGGTCGCTCGTCATCATGCCCGCCCCTTCGAGGTCGGAGCCGGCAAGCAGGTCGTCCGCCTCCCCGTCCCGGACCCGGATGCGCCAGACGGACGACGGCTGGGTCTCGCCGCGCCGCCAGTCCCGCCGGCCGACGGCGGCCACCCAGCGACCGTCGGGCGACCAGGAGGGCGCTCCCCACTCCTGGCGGCCGCGGCCCGGGGAGAGCTGCCGCACGCCTCGGCGGGCGACGTCCACGAGATAGATGTCGCGGCGCCAGCCAAGGTCGGGGTCCCGGTGACGGTCGCTGACGAAGACGACGTGCCGCCCGTCCGGCGACCACTGCGGTTGGGTGTCGTGGTGGTTTCCCCGCGTGAGCGGCTCCGCAGCCCCGGAACGCACGTCGACGAGCCACAGGCGCTGGAAACGATCGTCGATGAAGCCGACGCCGTTGTACTGGTAGTTGAGCCTGTCGATGAGTCGCGTGTCCGGCAGCGGCGGGTCGTCCGGCCGGCGGTCGGGTCCCTTCACCGGTCGCGTCGAGCTCGCGCCGCTCACCACGGCGAGGCGGCGCCCATCGGGCGACCAGGCGAGGCCGTCGACGTCCTTGGGGAGGTCGGTGAGCTGGCGCGCCTCGCCGCCATCGGCGAACGGGAGCAGCCAGACCTGGGTCCCGCCCTCGTCGGGCGCCTTCGCCTCGCCCGGCTTGGCGCCGCCGCCGCCGGCCTGGAGCACGGCGCCCCGGTCGGAAAGGAACGCCAGCGTGCGACCGTCGGGGCTCCACCGCGGCGCCGTGTCGTGCCTGCTGCCGACGGTCAGCTGTCGCGCAGGCTCGCTTCCATCGGCGGGCGCGATCCACAGCGACGATCGGTAGCCGTCCTTGCCAGGCGCCACCGCCTTGACGGCGAATGCAACGGACCGACCGTCCGGCGACGGGTCGAGATCGGCGGGTACACGAAGGTCGTAGAGGTCTTCGGGACGCGGCGGTCGCTTCGCCATGCGGGCGGCGGCTACCAGTTCGTCGCGGTGACGGCCGTGATCTCCCCGACCGACTCGAGCCAGCGCTCGGCGTCGATGGCCGCCTTGCAGCCGTCCCCAGCCGCCGTGACGGCCTGCCGGTACCGATGGTCGTGCACGTCGCCGGCGATGAACACGCCCTCGATCCCCGATCCGGTCTCGTCCACCACCTTGAGGTACCCGCGCTCGTCGAGCTCGAGCTGATCCTTGAACAGGTCGGTATTCGGCTTGTAGCCGATCGCGATGAACAGTCCCTGGACGTCCAGCGTCGACTCCGTGCCCTCCCGCGTGTCCCGCAGCCGGAGGCCGCCGACCGTGTTCTCCCCGGTGACCTCGGCCACCTCGGTGTTCCAGATGACGTCGATCTTGGGGTGGGCGAGAGCCCTGTCCTGCATGATCTTGCTGCCACGGAAGCCGTCCCGGCGCACGAGCATCGTGACCTTCGACGCGAACTTCGTGAGGAACAGCGCCTCCTCCAGCGCCGTGTCGCCGCCGCCGACGACCGCGATCTCGCGGTCGCGGAAGAAGAAGCCGTCGCAGGTCGCGCAGGCGCTGACGCCGCGGCCACGAAAGGCCTCCTCCGACGGCAGACCGAGCCACAGGGCCGATGCGCCAGTGGCGACGATGACCGCATCGGCTCGATATTCGTCCTCCCCGATCCAGAGGCGGAACGGCCGCTCGCTGAGGTCGACCTTCGTGGCGTCGCGGTCGATGATCGTCGAGCCAAACCGCTCGGCCTGCTCGCGGAAGAGCTGCATGAGCTCCGGACCCTGGATCCCGCTCGGAAAGCCGGGGTAGTTCTCGACGTCGGACGTGATCATCAGCTGCCCGAGCGGCACGTTGCCGGCGATGACGAGGGGCTCGAGGTTGGCGCGCGCGGCATAGAGCGCCGCGGTCAGTCCGGCGGGGCCGGAGCCGATGATCGCCACCTTCCGGTGCTTCGTATCGGTGGAGTCGTTCTCTTCAGATTTCGTGCCGGACGCCGGCGGAACGGTGGCTGTCATGGGGAGATCAGTCTACCGCTCCGCCGGTCTCACCGACGTGCCTGCGCCCGCTCAGGGGCGGTCGGGATCGTCGGATCGAGTGGTCGTGGTCTGCACCGCAGCGGTGCCCGTGCCGGTGGCCACGACCGGCCTGCTGCGAGCCGGAAGCAGCCAGGCGGCAGCCACGCCGATCACGCCGAACAGGAGGATCAGCGCGATGACCGTCCAGCCGCCGAGCGGCGCGGCTCCGTAGATCACGAGCAGGAGCGACAGTCCGATCCCGATGAGCACGCCGCCGAGCAGTCCGCGCAAGGGATGTCGCCTGATCATGGTCGCCCTCCCCAGTCCGGCCGGGCAGTGGCGACGAGCACGCCGCCGAGCAGGACCAGTATCGCTCCAAGGAAGAACGGGACCGTGCCCAGCGGGTCACCGACGAGCTTGAAGTAGCCGTTGCCGTCGCAGTGGGCACCCTCGTCGCCGTTGATGTCGCCCGAGACGTAGTAGAGGCCCGTGATCCGGAAGGGAGCGTTCTCCCCGACTCCCGCGGTCCCGCTGCCCGTGGTCCCCTCACCCTCGTTCGGATCGCCTCCCCTGACCGGGGTCGGGAAGTTGAACACCGAGATCTGCCACTGATGGTTCTTGAAGACCTGGGATCCGGAGTTGCTCTGCCAGGACACGCTGCCCTCCCAGTCGACCAGGAACGGGTCGTCCGCGGTTCCGCCGGCCCCCGGGCCCGACGCGGTGTCGATGACCTCCCCGCCGGCGTCCATCGACGTCAGCGTGACGGTGCAGCCGCCGTTCAGGTCGAATGCCGAGACCGGTGCCGCCAGCAGGAGCCCGATCGCCGGGGCCGCCACCAGGGCGCCGAGGCGCCTCCGTGCTCGCATGTGCTCCACCTCCCTGCTCAACCCCCTCTGGCCATTGAGCGTCGCCGAAGCGAGGACAGAGTACGCCTCGTCGATCGCCGTGGCCGGCAAATGCGCGTCACATGGCCTGGGCTCAACGGCACGCGTAGCCCAAGGCCCGGAGGACGCCCCGTGCGGGTTGCGTCCGGTGCGCGCACCATGCCCCCACACAGCGGGGATGCCGTGGCCATCTCAGAGAAACCACTCGAATCGGTCTCGCGACGGCGCCTGCCGCCGAAGGGTCGCGGTCGCGCGATGCGATCCCTTCCGCGCCGCGGTCTGGCGCGTCGGGCCGATCTCGTCGAGCTCCTCGACCGCCCTACCGCGGACGACGCCGAGATCCGGCTGAACCTGCAGGACCTCGCGCGCCTCAATCGCCTGCCGGGAGGCACGCGCACCAGCATCCGCGCCGTTGCGCTTCTCGCGCGACCAGGCGAACGGGCGAGCGTGCTCGACGTCGGGACGGGCCTGGGTGACATGCCCATGGCGTTCGCCAGCATGGGATGGCACACGGTCGCGGCGGACACGCACCGTCAGGTGCTGGAGCTCGCGCGGGAAGCCACGGCGACCGAGAGGCTCGTGGAGATCGTCGAGGCGGACTGTCGCAACCTGCCGTACTCCGACGGTGCGTTCGACGTCAGCCACTGCTCCCTGCTCCTCCACCATCTCGACCCCGAGGATGCGGTCACGGCGCTTCGTGAGATGGCACGCGTCGCGCGCCGTGGTGTGGTGATCAACGACCTGCGCCGCGGGATTCTCCCCTTCGTCGCCACGGGCGTCGCGGTCGCGCTGCTGGGTCGGTGCCGGGCGACGCGCGTGGACGGCATCACGTCGGTCCGCCGCGCCTACACGCTCACCGAGCTCGACGAGCTCTTGGCCGATGCTGGCCTCGAGGCGCGCTGGCGCTCGTGGACGTTCATGCCACGCGTGGCCACTGCCGCCGTGCGACGGTCTGACCGATGACCCGCGTGGACGTGTTGGTCGTCGGCGCCGGGCCGGCTGGCTCCGCTCTGGCCGCGGGCATGGCGCGCGCCGGCGCATCCGTCCTCATGGTCGAGTCAGCCAGGCATCCGCGCCCCAAGGCATGCGCCGAGTACGCGAGCCCACGCATCGTCGAGGAGCTGGGCCGGCTCGGGCTCGCCCCGAGCCAATGGGCTGAGGCCGCGGTACCGCTGACCGGCATGCACATCCATGCGGGCGGGCGGGCCACCATGATCCGATACGCCGACCGGCACGGACCGCGCAGCGCCTGGGGGACAAACCGACCGACGTTCGACGCAATCCTCGCGACGCACGCGGTCGCCTGCGGGACAGAGCTGCGAGAGCGGGCGTCCGCCACTCGGCTGGAGATGGCCGGCGGCCGAGTGCGCGGGGCATGGATCCGCGATCGCGAGACCGGTCGCGAGGAGTTCGTCACCGCCGACTGGACGGTGGGCGCCGATGGGGTCCGGTCGACCGTGGCACGGCTCGTGGGCGTCGAGCGACCGGTGAGATTCCCCCGGCGACTGGGCCTGGTCGCGCACTACGCCGGCGTGGACGGTATTGCGGACCACGGCGAGATGCACGTCGGCGCAGACGGCTACATCGGGCTCGCGCCGATGCCGGGCGGAGAGCTCAACGTCGGCATGGCGCTGCCGCTCGACGGGACGACGGGGAGCAGCCGCTCGAGGTTCGATGGGGCGATCGCGGCGATCCCCGCGGTCGCGCGGCGGCTGGATGGCGCCCGCCGCACCTCGCCGATTCGCGGTGCCGCGCCTATCGGCCACCGGGTGTCCCGCGTTACGGGCCCGGGCTGGCTGCTCATCGGGGACGCGGCGGGCTTCGTCGACCCGTTCACCGGCGAGGGCATTCACTGCGCCCTCCGTTCCGCGCGGGCGGCAGCGGACGCGATCCTGGCGGGCGGCGACGTCGAGCGGGCCTACGTCCGCGAGCGCCGGCGCGCGTTCGCGGCCAAGACGGCGCTCACGTGGCTCGTCCAGGGCTTTCTCGCCGCACCGCCGCTCCTGGCGCACGCCGTCTCCAGGCTGGAAGAGCGGCCGCGGGCCGCGCTGCTGCTCGGCTCGGCGCTGGCCGACCTCCGCCCGGCGACCGACGCCCTCGCGCCCAGGGCCCTGCTCGAGGTGCTGGCGCCGTGAGGAGCCGTCTGCACCAGCTCATCGACGCGCCGTACGAGCGGATCTTCGCGCTGGCGGCGGACGTCGAGCGCTGGCCCGAGATCCTCCCCCACTACCGATACGTGCGCCCCGTGCCGGACCCCAATGGCGAGCGGCGCTTTGCCATGGGCGCACGTCGCGGCCCGATCCCGGTCACCTGGGAGGCCATCCAGCGGCCGATGCGCAACGAGCGCCGTATCGAGTTCGTGCACACCGGCGGAGTCACGCGAGGCATGGAGGTCGCGTGGCGCTTCGAGCCGCGCGACGGCCAGGTCGACGTGAGCATCGAGCATGACCTCGACCTGCGGTGGCCGCTCATCGGTGAGTTGATGGCGCGGACGATCATCGGCCCGCAGTTCATCGAGGCCATCGCCGGCCGGACGCTGCGACGGGTCAAGGCGCTGGCGGAGCGTCCCGCGTGAGGCGGCGCGTCGTCATCACCGGCATCGGGGCGATCACGCCGATCGGCCACGGCGCCGAGGGGCTGTGGGACGGCGTCATCGCGAACCGTTCGGCGGTGCGCGAGATCGACCGCTTCGACGCCTCACCGTTTCCGTCGCGCATCGCGGCGCAGGCCGAGTTCGACCCCGCGGACCACCTCGACGCGAAGCGCGCCCGCCGGCTCGATCGGTTCAGCGCGCTCGCGGTCGTCGCTTCACGGCAGGCGGTGGAGGACGCAGGGATCGCGATGGGCAACGGCACGGGGGCCCGCACCGGCGTCTGGATCGGCTCCGCGCTCGGCGGCGTCGCCTTCGGGGAGGAGCAGCACACCGCCTACGTCGCCCGCGGCGTGCGGGGCGTCGCGCCGACCCTCGCCCTCGCCGTCTTCGGCGGGGCGGGAGCGAGCAACGTGGCGCTCGACCTGGGGGTCACGGGGCCGGCGGTCGGCAATGCGAACTCGTGCGCCTCCGGGACGGTCGCCATCGGTCAAGCGTTCGAGGCGGTGCGTGACGGAACGGTCGACGTGGCGATCGCCGGAGGGTCGGAGGCGCCGCTCGCACCGCTCACCTTCGGGGCGTTCGCGATGATCAGGGTCCTCTCGCAGCGCAACGACGATCCGGCGACGGCCTCACGCCCCTTCGATCGCGACCGCGACGGCTTCGTGATGGGCGAGGGCGCGGCGATGCTCGTGCTCGAGGAGCGCGAGGCGGCCACCCGGCGCGGGGCCCGGATCGTGGCCGAGGTGCTCGGCTACGGAGCGAGCAACGACGCGTACCACATGACGGCGCCGAGGCCGGACGGACGGGATGCCGCGCGTGCCATCTGCATCGCCCTCGCCGACGCGGGGATCGGCGCGGACCGCATCGGCTACATCAACGCCCACGGCTCGAGCACCGCGCTCAATGAGCCTGCCGAGGCCCACGCCATCCAGGCTGCCTTCGGGCCACGCGGGACGCAGATCCCGGTCTCGAGCACGAAGGGGCTCTACGGCCACGCGCTCGGCGCGTCTGGGGCCATCGAGGCGGCCATCACCGCCATGGCGCTGGAGCGAGGGACGCTACCGGGGACCTGCAACCTCCAGATCCCGGACCCGGCGATCGAGCTCAATGTGCTTCGCGACGCGACGGAGGCCCGGCCGGAGGCGGCCGTCTCGAACTCGTTCGGCTTCGGCGGGATGAACGCCGCTCTCGTGCTCGGCCGTCACGAGCCTTCGGGCGGCTGAGCGCGGACCGGCTCCGTCTGCTCGAAGGCCCATCCGAGCGCCCGCTCGAGCGGCTCCACGCCACCCTGCTTGTCGACCACCTGCGTCAGCTCGTCGTCCCGGATCACCGCCGGGAGTCCCTCCGGGCTGTTGGTCCAGTAGATGACCGGCATGCCGCGGAAGCGATGTCGAGTGGCGAGGAACAGCCCCGAGCTCAGCTCGTTCGCAAGGCGCCAGTCGAGGATGACGGCGGACGGCATGGTCGGTCCCCGCAGGGCGAGCAGGAAGGAGAGCGGGGCACGGAACAGCGTCGGCACCGCGCCGAATGACTCGCAGATCTCGGCGGCCAGCATCCCGACGTTCGGCTCGTCCTCGACGATCCAGACCGGGCGCTGCCGCTCGCCGGCCTCCTGTTCCAACGCCATCACCTCGGCGGTGCTGTGTGCATTGAGCGTGCCGGTTCCCGACGCTGCCCGGGGCACGATCTACCATGAAGTTGCGATGAGCTCGATCTCCAGGCGACCCACCACGACCGTGCTGGTCGGCGACGTGCCGGTCGGCTCCGCGTACCCGGTCGTCGTGCAGTCGATGACCAACACCGACACGGCCGATGCGGACGCCACCGCACTCCAGGTCGCTCAGCTCGCTCACGCCGGCTCCGAGCTCGTGCGGATCACGGTGAACAACGACGAGGCGGCGCAGGCCGTTCCGGTCATCCGCGACAAGCTCGACCGCCTGGGGGTCGCGGTGCCGCTCATCGGCGACTTCCATTACAACGGGCACCTGCTCCTCACCCAGTACCCGGCGGCGGCCGCCGCCCTCGCGAAGTACCGCATCAACCCGGGGAACGTCGGCGCCAAGCGTCGCGACGAGCACTTCGCCCAGATCATCGACGTGGCGATCGCCAACG
>JBDTWT010000038.1:0-10704 GCA_040006555.1 Chloroflexota bacterium | reverse complement strand
GATGTACTCGCCGGCCGCCATGCTGAAGACGCCGGCGAGCGCCGCGGCGATGCCGGCGATCAGGATCGGGAAGCGCTCCTGGGTCGCACCGCTCACGGCGCTGACCACCGCGAGCGTGCTGATGAGGCCGTCCTGCGCGCCGAAGATCGCTTCCCGGACCTCGCCGAGCAGGCTTGCCCGGCGCCGCTCCTCGGCGAGGTGCTCCCTGACCCACGCGGGGTCGAACTCGTGCGCACCCAGGCCCGCCCGGGCCGCCTCGTCGCCCATCGGGCGTGCCGTCTCGTCGTTCATCGCTCGAACGATCCTAGCCGAGCGTGATCGGGTCGCGTCGGGAACCATTCCGGCGCCAGCGCGTCCGAGGGGCACTCATACACGAGGCCAGACCGATGCGACGAACCGATGCCCACGGGCGCGCCCTCCGCATGCGCCGTCCCTTCTTGCTCGCGCTGATCATCCTCGCCGCCATCCTGGCGGCCTGCGCCCAGGGGAGCGGAGACGCCCAGCTGGGCAATTTCGACGCGCAGGGCGGCAGGACCGCCGTCGAGGGCGCGGCGCTCGACGAGTCCGTCGAGCGCGACGGAGAGACCGCCACCGGTGGCGGCCCTGAGCCCGGCGTGCCGAACGCGCTGCCGGCGGAACAGCGAATCATCAAGACGGGCGAAATCGCGATCGAGGTCGAGACCGTGTCCACCGCGCTCGCGCGGGTGCGGGCGCTCGCCCTCGAGCTCGGTGGATACGTCGGCGACTCCCAGGCGGGGACGCTCGACCAGTCCGCGACGCTGACCCTGCGGATCCCGGCGAGCCGATTCGGTGACGCGCTCATCGCGCTCGACGAGCTCGAGGGCGACGTCATCTCAGAGGCGACGCGCGAGCAGGACGTCACCACCCAGATCGTCGACCTCGAGGCCCGCATCGCGAACCTCGAGGCGTCGGAAGCCTCCTATCGGCTCCTCCTCGCGCGCGCCGAGCGCATCGACGACGTCCTCGCGGTGCAGTCGCGGCTCGACGAGGTACGCGGCCAGATCGAGCAGCTCAAGGCGCAGCTCGAGAACGTGACCGGCCAGGCCGACCTGTCCACGCTGACGGTGAGCCTGATCCCGCGCGCACAGCCGATCGAGACGCAGTCGGAGAACTGGGATCCCGGCGCGGAGCTCGACCGTGCGCTCGCCTCCCTGGTGGGGCTGGGCCAGGGCATCGCGAGCGGGCTGATCTGGTTCGTGATCGTGTGGGTGCCGATCCTGCTCATCCTCGCCGTGCTCGCGCTCGTCGCGCTCCGGGGAGTCCTGGAGCTCAGGCGCCGGGTGCCGGTCGTCGCGACGGGTGACGAACCCACGACCTGATCGGGAGGGGCGCCGCTGTCTGGCTAACGCCGCGCGGCGCCTCCGCCAGCCACTCGCCAGGCCAACGGCAACGCGCCCGCGGCCATGAGCACCTTCAGGAGGTCCCACGGCAGGAACACGCCGGCGCCGCGGTAGATCGCCGTCGGCAGGTCCATGCCGGTGGTGAGCGCCAGCACCGGGACGCCGACGGCGTAGATGAGCAGGGTGCCGGCGAGCATCAAGCCCGCGGCGCGAAGCACGGTGCGGTCCCAGCCCATCTCGGCCAGCCTGCCCACCAGCAGCGCGGCGACTAGGAAGCCCGCGAGATATCCACCCGTGATCCCGAGCAGCTGACCGATGCCGGCCGCTCCCTCCGCATACACGGGGAGCCCGATTGCGCCCGCGAGCACGTAGAGCGCCATCGCGGCGGTCCCTCGCCACACGCCGAGCGCAGTGCCGACCAGGAGCACCGCGAACGTCTGGAAGGTGTAGGGCACCGGACTCCACGGCAGCGTGATGGCGATCTGCGCGGCCAGCGCCGTCAGCGCGGCGCCGCCGAGCACCAGCAGGACGTCTCGCACCACCGGTGCGGTGCGCGGCCACGGGAGGAGGTCCGCGATGGTGAGCGGTGCGCGCGTCACGAGCGGGGTCGTCGTCATCGGCCGAATTGTAGCGGGCCGGATCGGCTAGACTGCACATCGTCCTTTAAGACCGGCACAGCGATGCCGGAAAGGAGCGTGGATGCAGATCGCGTCGAACTTCAAGATCGAGACGCCCACCGCCGATGCGCGGCCGGCGTCTCGTTTGGCGTCCGGCCTGCTCGCGCTCGAGGGCGGCACGGTGTACCGCGGCGTCCTCGCCGGTGCCCCCGTGGATGCCGAGGGTGACCTCATCTTCACGACGGCCGGGACCGGCTGGGGCGAGATCCTCACCGACCCGTCGTATGCCGGCCAGATCGTGGTGCTCACGCACCCCATGGCCGGGAACTACCGGATCGACCCATCGGAGCTCGAGTCGAGCAGGGTTCACGCCCGGGCGCTCATCGTGTCGCGCCTGGTGACGGCGCCGGCCGGGCCGGGCCGTTCGCTCGACGAGGTGCTCCTCGAGGGGGGCATCCCGGCGCTCACCGGGGTCGACACCCGCGCACTCACGCTCGCCCTGCGTCGAGGCGCCCAACGCCGTGCGGTCATCCGCGCCGCCGGCATCACCGACGCGACGGCCGTGGCCGAAGCTCTCGCGAGCCCGCGATGGGAGTCGGTCGACCACGTGACCGCCGTCGCCACCCGGCGGCCATTCAGCCTCGAGCCCAGGGGCGCGCGGCGGGGACGGGCGGTCCTCATCGACTACGGCGTCAAGCGTTCGCTCCTCGCGGCCCTCACCGGTCGAGGCCTCGAGGTCGTCGGGCTGCCGCCGGATGCGACCCCCGCCGACGTGGCGGCGCATGAGCCCGACCTCGTCGTGCTCAGCCCGGGGCCGGGCGACCCGTCGCGGATGCACGCGCAGATCACCACCGTGGCGGCGCTGGCGGCGGCTGCCCGGGCGGGCGGCCCGCCGCTTCTCGGCGTCTGCCTCGGCCACCAGCTGCTCGCCCTGGCGGCCGGCGCTCGGACACATCGGTTGGCCGTCGGCCACCACGGCGGGAACCACGCGGTCATCGAGACGGAGACCGGCCGCGTGGACATCGGCGCCCACAACCACGAGATCGCCGTGGTCGACGATCCCGCGCTCACGGCCGCCGGCTACCGGGTCAGCCATCGCGACCTCAACGACCGCACGGTAGAGGGGCTCGCTCACGAGTCGGGCCGAATCGCATCGGTCCAGTTCCATCCCGAGGGTGCGCCGGGGCCGATCGACGCGTCGCGCGTGTTCGACATCGCGCTCGAGGGAGCGCTCGCGTGACCGGACGCACTCCTCGCCGCGTCCTCGTCATCGGCTCCGGGCCGATCCTCATCGGTCAGGCGGCCGAGTTCGACTATGCGGGCGTTCAGGCCTGTCTCGCCCTTCGCGGGGAGGGGGTCGAGACGGTCCTCGTGAACTCGAACCCGGCCACCGTGATGACCGACCCCGATGTTGGCGGAACGGTGCTTATCGGCCCGTTATCGCTCGCTTATCTCACGCGCGTCATCGAGGAGCATCGCCCCGATGCGCTGCTTCCGACGCTGGGTGGGCAGACCGGCCTCAACCTGGCGGTGGCGCTCGACGACGCCGGCGTCCTCGATCGCCATGGGGTGAGGGTGCTCGGGACGCCGCTCGGAGCGGTTCGCGCGGCGGAGGATCGAGGCGGCTTCCGCGACCTCGTGACGGGCATCGGGGAGCCGGTGCCCGAGAGCGCCGTGGTCGAGAGCCTCGACGCGGGCGTCGCGTTCATGCGCGAGCTCGGCGCGCCGGTCGTGGTGCGCCCCGCCTACACGCTTGGCGGGGGCGGGGGCGGGTTCGCGACCACCCTGGACGAGGCGCGGGATCGGATCGCCACCGGACTTCGATCGAGCCCGATCGGGCAGGTGCTCGTGGAGCGCAGCCTCGCCGGCTGGAAGGAGATCGAGTTCGAGGTGCTCCGGGACTCGGCCGACACCGCGATCGCGATCTGCGGCATGGAGAACTTCGACCCGATGGGGGTGCACACCGGCGACTCGATCGTCGTCGCGCCGATCCAGACGCTCCCCGATCCGCTCGTCCAGCGGCTGCGCCGATGCGCCCTGAAGATCGTCCGGGCCCTCCGCGTGGAGGGTGGCTGCAACGTGCAGCTGGCCGTGTCGCCCGACGGCAGCGACTTTCGGGTCATCGAGGTCAATCCGCGCGTCAGCCGCTCGAGCGCCCTGGCGTCGAAGGCGACCGGGTATCCGATCGCGCGGGTGGCCGCTCTCATCGCCCTCGGGAGGCGCCTCGACGAGCTGCCGAACCCGGCGACCGGCATCGGCTCGGCTGCCTTCGAGCCCGCCGTCGACTACGTCGTCGTCAAGCTTCCGCGCTGGCCGTTCGACAAGTTCCCCGGGGCCGATCGCTCCCTCGGGGTGCAGATGAAGGCGACCGGGGAGGCAATGGCGATCGACCGCGAGTTCGGCTCCGCGCTCCTCAAGGCGATCCGATCGCTCGAGCCTCGCGGCGGCGGATGGCTGTGGGAGGACCCCGCGTGGCAGCTGTCGCACCGAGCGCCACCCGACCTCGAGACGTTCCTGGCCGCGTCAGATACGCGGCTCTGGCGCCTCGTCGCGCTGCTCCGGCACGGGTGGGCCGATGCCGATGCCCTCGCGTCCGCCACGGGCATCGCGCCGTGGTTCACCGAGCGGCTCGAGGAGCTCGTCGCGGCCGAGCGGGTCATGGAGGGGACGTCGCTCGCCGAGGCGAAGCGCATCGGCTTCGGCGACGCCGACATCGGCCAGCTGTCAGGGGTCCCGGCGGCCGCCATTCGCCGGGCGCGGGTCCGCGCCGGCATCGCCCCCGCCTACCGTCGGGTGGACACCTGCGCGGGCGAGTTCCCGGCGGAGACCCCGTACTTCTACTCGTCCTATGCCGAACGTGAGGTGGCGCCGCCCGCGGAGCGACGCAGCGTGATCGTCGTCGGCTCGGGACCGATCCGCATCGGCCAGGGGATCGAGTTCGACTACTGCAGCGTGCGCGCCGCATGGGCCATCCGCGACATGGGCCTCGACGCCGTCGTCATCAACAACAACCCCGAGACGGTGAGCACCGATTACGACGCCTGCACCAGGCTCTACTTCGAGCCGCTGGACACCGAGAGCGTGCTGGACGTCATCGACCACGAGCGAGCCCTGACCGGAACGCCGCCGCACGTGGTGCTCACCTTCGGCGGGCAGACGGCGATCGACCTGGCGCGCGACCTCGCCTACGCCGGGGTGCCGCTGGCCGGGCTCTCTGCCGATGCGATCGAGATCACCGAGGACCGGCATCGCTTCGCCGCACTGCTCGACGAGCTCGGCGTGGCGGGTCCGCGCGGTGTGCTGGCGGAGGACGCGGAAGCGCTGCGGCGGGGGATCGCCGAGCTGGGCGGGCTTCCGATGATCGTGCGTCCGTCCTGGGTGATCGGCGGCCGCGGGATTGCCGTGCTGCGCACCCCGGCCGACGTCGCCGCGTACGTCGCCACGGACGTCGGATGGCCACTGCGCGTCGACGAGCTGGTCGACGGCATCGAGCTCGACGTCGACGCCATCAGCGATGGCCGCGACTGGTGCGTCCCCGGCATCGTGGAGCAGATCGACGCGCCCGGCGTGCACTCTGGCGACAGCGTCGCGATCCTCCCACCGCAGCGCCTGAGCCGCGCCGTCCAGGAGCGGGCAGCCGCGATCGCCGGTCAGATCGCGCTCGCGTTAAGCCTGCGGGGAATCCTCAACGTCCAGATGATCGTGGCCGGCGACGAGGTGATCGTGATCGAGGCCAATCCGCGCGCGAGCCGCACGGTGCCGGTCGTGGCGAAGGCGACCGGGCTCGACGTCGTGGCGGCCGCGGTTCGCTGCGCCCTCGGCGCCTCGCTGGCCGATGCCGGCCTCCAGCCGGGCCTTGCCGTGGATGGGCCGCTCGTGGCGGTGAAGGCGCCCGTCGGCTCCCTGTGGCGGCTGCCGGGGGTGAGCGCCGAGCTCGGTCCGGAGATGCGCTCGACCGGCGAGGTGCTGGGGCTGGCAGCCGACGCCGAGACCGCGCATGCCCTTGCCGCCGAGGCGGCTGCGGTCCACGCAGCGTGACCTGATCCCGGACACGAAGCGAGGGCCGCCGGATGTCCAGTACGGAGGGTTCTGGATACCTGGCGGCCCTCTGAAGAGACCCCGGGGAGTCGGCCAGCCGAGTGGGTGAGACCGCATACAGTCGCGTCTGGCCCGAGCTTCCGTCGGCGACGGGACTCGCCCACGCGATACTGACCGAATCTTCCGGTGTCTACGGTCGGCGAATACTGCAAGTGGCGTGCCTCGTGGGCGGCTGCGCCGCGCACGAGAACGACCGCTCTGCCTAGCGGCGCCGGCGACCCGACGCCGTGCGACGAGCCTCGGCACTCACCTGTGCCTGGCGGCGCCGGAGGTAGCCTCCATACCAGCCTCCGAGGAAGCCGAGGCCGCCCTGGACGGCCCCCTGGGGCAGGAAGGACCCAAGGACCTCGAGCGGCCCACCGAAGGCGGTCGGGCCGACGCCCTGCCCCGCAAAGCTGGCGAGCGCAACAGCCCACACGATCACGAAGCCGACGAGCGCGGTCGCGGTGCCGAACAGCGCCGGCCGCTGCCAGCCGATCCAGCCAGCCGCGATCAGCGAGCCGAAGGTCAGGAAGGTCCCGACGAGGCCGAGCGCCGAGCCGCCGCCGGTCAGGCTGCCGAAGTAGCCGAGGAAGCAGGTGAGGCTGGGGAGCATCCACGCCAGCGGGTTCTTCCGGAGGAGGTAGAGGCGCTCGCGCACCGGCGCGAGGGGAGCCGTGCGGTCGAACTTCGCGAGCGGATCCGGACGGTTCGGGAGCGGGGGCGCCGACGGGAAGAGGCGCCCGAGGAAGCTGCCGCGATCCGGAGCGGGGCCTGGATCGTCCACGGTCAGCTCCTCGGCCGGCAGCTCACCGCGCGCGGACAGGCGGGCGCGCCGTCGTGCTTCGGCACGCGACGCGGCGTGCTCCTCTGGCGTCCGGGTGGGCATGGGCGGCGATTGTAGCCGGGGAGGCTCGGACGGTAAGCGGGCGGTAACCGCCCGGTAAGTGTCCGTCGCGGACCATCGGCGCCGCGCTGCTCGCCCTCAGAGTGCGAGGTGTGCGGTGGCGCGAGGACCGTTCGGGCCGACTCGGGATCGGTGGGCGAGGATCGTGGCAGCCGTTGCGGCGCTCGTCCTCAGCGGGGGTCTGCTGCCGCTGGCGGCCGCGCACGCCGAGGGGATCGACCACCTGGTCTTCAGCGAGCTGGCCACGGGGGGTTCCGGTGCGAGCGACGAGTTCATCGAGCTCGTCAATCCCGGGACGCAGGATGTGTCGCTTGCCGGCCTGGAGGTCGCGTACGCGAGTGCGAGCGGCGCGACCGTGAGCCAGCGGGTCGCATGGGGGGCCGATGCCCCGGCGGTCCCGCCGGGCGAGCACGTCCTCCTCGCGAACGCGGCAGGCGTCCACGCCGCCGCCGCGGACTACGCCTACCAGGGAGGGCTGGCCGAATCAGGTGGGACGGTGATCCTTCGATCGATCGGAGCGGCCACCCCGATCGATGCCCTCGGCTGGGGCGTTGCCGCCGGCTCATGGCTCGAGGGTCGCGCAGCTCCGGCGCCTCATCCGGGCTCGAGCCTGGAGCGGCTGACGAGCCCGTCGGACGGCGGTCCGCAGGACACCGACGACAACGCCGTCGACTTCGTCGAGCGCGCGGTCCCGTCGCCGCAGGCCGCGGGCGTCCTCACGCCGGGCGTCGTGTCGACGCCGACGCCGACGCCGACGCCGACGCCGACGCCTTCGCCGACCCCGACCCCGACCGCGGCCGGGTCGGTCGCGCCAACCGCGTCGGCGACCGCCCTGCCGACGCCGCTCTCGATCGCGACCGCGCGCTCCGTGGCGAACGGGACGACGGTGACGGTGGATGGCACGGCCCTGACCGGATCCGCCTTCGGCGATGGCGGCGGCCACCTCGCCGACGCCAGCGGTGGGATCGCGGTGATCGTCGAGGACGGGGCGTTCGCCGAAGGGTCCCGGGTCGTGGTGACCGGCACCCTCGACGATCGGTTCGCGCAGCGGACGATCCGGGCGCGGGCAGCCGACGTGCATGTGCTCGGTGCTGGGCTGCTCCCCCAGCCGGAGCCCGTGACGACCGGATCCATCGGTGAGGCGCTCGAGGGTCGGCTGGTGCTGATCGCGGCCGCGCTGCGCGGCGCCCCCACGGAGCTGAGCGCGGGGCTCGCGTTCGAGGTGGACGACGGCAGCGGCAGCGTCCGGGTGGTCGTCGGCTCGGCCACGGGTGTCGACACCTCGTCGTGGGCGTCCGGCGCAACGGTCGAGCTCGTCGGCGTGGTCGGGCAGCGAGACTCCTCCGGGACCGGGGCCTCCGGCTACCGTGTCCAGCCTCGAAGCGCGGCCGACGTGGTGCGCGTGCTCGCGCCGTCGCCGATCTCGAGCCGCTCGGCCTCGCCGTCGACCGTCCCGACACCACCGCCGGCCGCCACGACCGCCCCGGCGACCGTGACCCCGATCGCGACCGCGAGGAGTGCACCGGTCGGCACGCGCCTCACGCTGCGCGGCGTCGTCACGCTCCCGCGGGGCCTCGTCGACGCCGACACGGCAGTCATCCAGGACGAGACCGGCGCGATCGTCCTCCGCGTGGATGACGAGGCCGGACCGATGCGCGAGGGGGACGTCATCGAGGTCGACGGGGTGCGCTCCACGAAGAGCGGCATGGAGACGCTGCGTGCCACGTCCGCGCCACGCACCCTCGGAAGCGGCGGGGCCGGTGCGATTGACGTGGTGGCCGCCGACGTGAGCGAGGGGATCGAGGCGCGCCTCGTCGCGCTCAGCGGCCACCTCGTCGGCTCTGCTCGCCGCGCGGCCAGCGGGACGGTCTCATTCGACCTGGCCGATGCCACCGGCGTCGTGCGGGTCGTGCTCGCCGCCGGCCTGCAGGCCGATGACACCGCCCTCGTGGCGGGCGCCGAAGTGGCGGTCGTCGGCGTGGTGGGCCAGGAGACGACGGCCGCCGAGCCGCTCGCCGGGTATCGCATCTGGCCTCGAAGAGCGGCAGAGGTGTCGATCCTCGCATCGCCTCAGGAAGAGCGGGACGCTCCCGCCGGCCCCACGGCAGCAGGGGCCGCCGACGCATCCGGCCGGGGAAGCAGCACCACGCTGCTCGCCGCTCCCACCGGCTCGCTGGACTCCCTCGGGACGGTGGGACTGGGCGACCTCCGCATCGGCGCGACGCTCGTCATCGCCGGATGGCCGGAGATGGGCATCGGCGGGCTGCTCTGGGACGGGACGCGCCTGGTGGCGGTTTCCGCCGAGTCCGCCGCAGGACTCACAGCCCTCGGCGCGCGTCGCCCGCCCTTCCCACTCGCGCTGCGCGGCCTGCGGCTCATCGGCGCTGAGCCGCGCTCGTCTGTGCCCGTCGTTGCGCTCGGTACGGGGGCCGGAGACCTCACCCCGACGGATGGCCGCCCGCCGGCGGCGCCACGGGTCGTCCTGCCGAGCTCGGGTGAGCCGGCCGCGTGGGTGACGGTCCTCGGTCGGGTCGTCGGCGACGGGCTGGTGATGGAGGTCGGGCCGGACAGCGTGTCGCTCGAGATCCTGTGCGGCAGTCCGATGCCCGTTCCCGAGGGCGTGCTGAGCGTGACCGGGATCGGCCTCGCGGATCCTGCACGCATCATCGTTCCGTGCGACGGCCTGAGGGCGGCGCCCACCCTGGCTCGCACGGTCGTGGCAGCCCCCGACGGCCCTCGACAGGCTCCTGTCGCCCCCGGTTTGCAGGACGATCGCGACATCTCCTCCGGCCCGGAACCGCGTCGAGCGCTCGCGGCCTGGCTCCTCGCGGTCGCCGTGCTCATCGTCAGCGGGGCCACGCTCGCGTGGCGACGCCTGGCTGCGGGGCCGGACTCGGAGCCGGCCGAGGACGAAGGAGCGCAGCCCGATGCGCCGGACGTCCCGCGGCTCACGCTCGTCCGACTGCGACGCGAGGGAGGCTCCTGAGCCAACGTGCGGCGTATACTCCCGGCCGTTCGCCACAGGAGGCGCTCCGGCAGCGCCTGACACGCAGGAGGAGCATCCGCTTGAGCGGCTTGAGCCAGGCCGATGCACCACGCACCGGAGAGCGGCAATACCACATCGCCCTCGAGCGCGGCGAGGTCGCCGAGTACATCCTCCTGGTGGGGGACCCCGACCGGGTCGCGACGGTGGCGTCCCGCTGGGACGGGGTCGAGCTCGAGCGGAGCAACCGCGAGATCACGACGGCGACCGGCACCTACCGGGGGATGCGGATCAGCTGCATGTCGACCGGGATGGGGTCCGACAACGTCGAGATCGTGCTCGCGGAGCTCCTGGAGATCACCGATCGCCCCACCCTCGTGCGCATCGGCTCGTCCGGCGCGTTGCAGCCCGAGATCGCGCTCGGGGACCTCATCGTGTCGATCGGAGCGGTGCGACTCGAGAACACGACCGACTTCTACGTCCACCCTGGATTCCCCGCGATCGCCGACCGAAACGTGGTCTGGGCGCTCGAGATGGCGTGCCGATCGGCCGGCTTCGCGTACCACGTGGGGCTGACAGCGACGGCGAGCGGGTTCTACGCTCCGCAGGGAAGACAGATGCGCACGCTCAACGTTCGGTATCCTGAGCTCGCAGACGAGCTTCGCCGCCAGCGTGTGGCGAACCTCGAGATGGAATCGTCAGCCCTATTCGTGCTGGCGCATCTTGCGGGACTGCGGTCCGGCACCATCTGCGCGGCCT
>JBDTWT010000037.1:0-11132 GCA_040006555.1 Chloroflexota bacterium | reverse complement strand
CGAGCGTCAGCACGCGCGGCGGGGTATGGATGCGGTAGTCGCCGTCGGTGGCCTGGGTCCGCATCTTCGAGAGCGCCTTCGACTTCGTTGGGTTGACGTCCATGTCGCCCGGGCGGCTGTTCTCGCCGATGACCATCCCCTCGTACACCTCGGTCGACGGGCCGATGAACAGCTCGCTGCGGTCCACGAGAGATGAGAGCGCGTACGCGCGCGATTCGCCGGCGCGATCGGAGACGAGCACGCCGCTCGTGCGGTGTGCGACCTCACCCGCCCACGGCCCGTATCCCTCGCCGATCTGGTGCAGCAGCGCGGTCCCGCGCGTGTCCGAGAGCAGCTGCCCGCGATAGCCGATGAGCCCGCGGGTGGGAATGATGAACTCCATCCGGACGCGGCCATCCGCGTCGGTGCTCATCTGCTCGAGGCGGCCCTTTCGGGCGGCGAGCGCGCCCTGTACGACGCCGATGTAGTCGGGCGGAATATCGATGGTGGCTCGCTCGTACGGCTCCTGCGTCTCGCCGTCCCCCGTTCGGAGAATGACCTCGGGCCTCGACACCGTCAGCTCGAATCCCTCGCGCCGCATCTGCTCGATGAGCACGGCGAGCTGGAGCTCGCCGCGGCCACGGACCTCGAACGTCTCGCCCGACTCGGTCGGGTGGATCTCGATGGCCACGTTGCCGAGCACCTCGCGGTCGAGCCGGGCGCGGATCTGGCGCGAGGTGAGGAACTTCCCGTCGCGCCCGGCCATCGGCGAGGAGTTCACGCCGAACGTCATCCGCAGCGTCGGCGCGTCCACGTCGAGACGGGGAAGCGGCCGCGGGTCGGCTGGATCGGTGAGCGTGTCGCCGATGGTCACCTCGGGCAGGCCGGCCACCGACACGATGTCGCCGGGCCCCGCCTCGGTGATGTCGACCCGGTCGATGCCGTGCGCCGTCTGGAGCGCCGTCACCGAGCCGGTCAGGGTCATGCTGCGGCCGGGCTCGACGGAGCCGTCGAGATCCTCGGCCTCCTCGCGCACGATCGTCACGCGCTGTCCCACGCGGATCGTGCCGTTGCGGATGCGACCCACCGCCATGCGCCCCACGTAGTCGTTCGCTGACAGGTTGGTGACGAGCAGCTGGAGCGGATGCCCCTCCTCGAACGTCGGCGGCGGCGTGACGCTCACCAGGAGATCGAGCAGCGGACGCAGGTCCGTTCCGGGCTGCGCGAGGTCGGTCGTGGCGCTGCCGGCCTTGGCGTTCGTGTAGACCACCGGGAAGTCGATCTGGAACTCATCGGCCCCGAGGTTGATGAACAGCTCGTACACGTCGTCGAGCACCTGCGCCGGCCGTGCGTCGGACCGGTCGATCTTGTTGATCGCGACGATGACCGGGAGGTGGCGCTGCATCGCCTTCTGCAGGACGTAGCGCGTCTGCGGCAAGGGGCCCTCGGCGGCATCCACCAGGAGGAGCACCGCGTCGACCATGAGGAGCGACCGCTCGACCTCCCCGCCGAAGTCGGCATGCCCGGGGGTGTCGACGATGTTCAGCCGGGTGCCGTCGTAGTCGACCGTGGTCTGCTTGGCGAGGATGGTGATGCCCTTCTCGCGCTCGAGGTCGCCGGAGTCGAGCACGCGGTCGACGAGCGTCTCGTTGCTGCGGAAGGTGCCGGTCTGCCGCAGCATGGCGTCGACGAGGGTCGTCTTGCCGTGATCGACGTGGGCGATGATCGCGATATTGCGGAGGTCGCTCCGCACCCCTCCCATCGGGCGCCTCAGTCCTCGGGTGCGAGCGGCTTGACCGTCGTCGTCTGGGTGATCGCCGAGTAGGCGTAGCACGTCGACACGCTGGCCGATCCGCTGCAACCGGTCGCGGCCACGACGAGGAAGGCGGCGAACGGCCGGCGGGGAATGGTCACGTCTCAGTATGGCGCTGTACCGAGCGGGCCCGCCCATCGGCAGCGTGGACGGGGATGGGTCCGCGGGACCGCAAGAGGCGCCGCCTCTCCGACGCTTGCCGCGGGGGCCAGGGCGGTCAGCCTCGTCGAGGCGGTGCTGAAGAGCGCCAGGTCCGGGACCTGGGTCTCTCTGGAGTGAGGGTCCGGCGTCGCGCGCCTGGCGCGGCGCCGTTCGGCCCTACTTCTTCTTCTTGTCGGCCTTTCCGCCCTTGGGCTTCTTGCCGCCGCTCTTCGAGCCGGGTCCCTTGTCGGGCATTTCGTCGCTCCTCGGTGTGGGGGTGAATGCCGAACACTCTACCCAGCAGCATCGGCCGGTGACAACCCGAAAACGCACGACCTTGTAGCCCCGCACGTATCATCGATGGAGCGCGGGCTCATCCGAGGCCGCCACCGCGGAGCCATTCGTGAAACAGCATCGGCGTCAACCTCGGCAGACCTCGGGCGGCATTCCGCTCAGCGCTCACGGCGCTGGCGGCGGTGTTGATCGCGGCGTGCTCGACCCGGCGGCTGGAGCGACCTTCTCAGCGAGCTCGGGATCAGCCGATACGAGATCGTCTCCGTGCCGACCTACGACGAGGCGCTGAGCGTGGCTGCCACGGCGATGCACGCCACGAACCGCTCGGTGGGCCTGGTGATGTGGCGCGGCCGGCATGCATGGGTGATGAGCGGGTTCGAGTCGATGGGCGAGCCGTCGGTGGACCCGGACTTCCAGGTGACGGGCCTGAGGGTCGTCGACCCCCTGTATCCGTACGGCAGTGGAACCTGGGGGCCGTCGGCACAGCCGAACCAGCTCCTCTCCCCGGAGGACCTGGCGAAGCTGTTCGTCTTCAGGGAGCAGCGACGGTGGAGCGCGCACATCCCCTCCGGCTTCCTTCTCGTCCTGCCCGTCGCGCCCCTGCTGTCGGCGGGGCAGGACGTGACCGGCGGCCCGGGCTCGCACCCTCGCGACAACAGGTTCGAGGCGCTGTGAGCCGGGGCGGGTGAGGCTCGCTCAGGCGCTGCGTCCCGTCGTCGAACGCTTCCTGCCGCGGGGGGCGATCGTCCTTTCGGTCCTCGTCTTCGGCAACTATCTGCTCGCCTACGGCCGCAACTGGGTCTTTGCCCGAACCTTCGGCGCGGGACCCGAGCTCGACGCCTACAACGCCGCGTTCGTCATTCCGGAGCTGACCCTCGGCGTGCTCGTGGCAAGCGGTCTCGCCGCGCCGTTCGTGCCCCTGTTCGTGGGGCTCAAACGCGAGGACGAGGCTGCCGCCCAGGCCTTCGGCCAGACGATCCTGACGGGCGCGGTCCTCCTGATGGCCGTCGCCGCCCTCGTCCTGTTCGTGCTGGCGCCGCAGACGGCAGCGCTCATCGCGCCGGGCTTCGACGCCGAGCAGCGCGCGCTCTACGTCGAGCTCTTTCGGCTCATGCTCTTCACACCGGTGATCTTCGCGGCGTCGCTCGCGCTCGGCGAGGTGCTCATCGCGGAGCGGCGCTTCCTGTACTACGGCGCAGCGCCGGCGCTGTACCAGCTCGGGATCATCGTCGGCACCTTCACCCTCAGCGATCGGCTCGGCATCCACGCGGCCGCCGTCGGGGCCGTGTTCGGTGCGCTCATGTTCCTCGGTATTCGGGTCTGGGGGGCTCGCCGGGCTGGCTTCCGGATCAGGCCGCGAATGGCCATTCGCATGCCGGCCATCGGGACGTTCGTGAGGCTGATGCTGCCGAAGATGGTCAGCCAGCCCACCGACCAGCTCACCTTCCTCTTCTTCACCGCGGTCGCATCGGGGCTGGCGGCGGGGAGCATCTCGATCGTCAACTTCGCGAGGGATTTCCCGAGCGCCTGGGTCAGCCTCATCGGCGTCTCGTTCTCGCTGGCCGCCTTCCCGGCTCTCTCGGCCGCCTTCTCCGCCGGCGACCGGCGGCGCTTCATGTCCACCCTGGGGTCGAACCTCATCTCGGTCACGCTCCTGGGCCTCGCGGCCGCCGTCGGGCTCCTGGTGTTCGGCCGCCTGGTCCTGGGGCTGTACCGCGGCGGCGCGTTCGACGAGGGCGACCTCAACCTCACCGTCCTCGTCCTGTCTGCGTTCGCGATCTCCGTCCCGCTCGAGAGCCTCACGCACCTGCTCAGCCGCGCGATCTACGCCACGCGCCACACGCTGCTGCAGGTCGCCGCGTCGCTCGTCGCCTTCGGCACCACGATCGGCGTCACGGTGGCGCTCGCCCCGGAGCTCGCGGTGCTCGCCATCCCGATCGGGTTCAGCGCCGGCATGGCGGTGAAGGTCGTGCTCCTCGGGCTCGTGCTCGCGTGGCGGCTGCGCCGCTTCCAGCCGGAGCCGCTGGCCCAGCCATCAGGAGCCGGCGTCGGACTCCGCTGAGGCGATGGGCGTGGACGGGAGGAGCACCACGAACCTCCCGTCCCGGTCAGGGTAGACGCCCCCCGGACGGGTCCAGCCGTCCCGACCGGTCCCGACCGGCCAGTTTCGCCTGAGCTCGGCGAGGACCTCGAAGTTGCCCGGGGCATCCGAGGCGCCCCAGATGCTCGAGGTCCGCGGGTACCACGGGTCGAGGATGTAGGCGCCGGTGACGGTCGCGTCAGGGAAGACGGTGGGGTCGGCGTCGGCTTGGTAGCCGGTCATCACCCACGTGTGCGCGCCCCACCACGGGAACAGCGCCACGGGCTTGCCGGTGGTGCTGATGGCGATCGCCGCATCGCGCATCGCGTCCGTGTAGGAGGCGTACGCCCAAACCTTGTACCCCGGAGCGCCGTAGGCCGCCAGGGCGAGCGAGACGGCCGCAGGGCCCCAGCCGCCGTTGTGGCTGTCGTACACGGACTCCCAGTCGCCGATTCGGCTGCCGATCTCCAGCTGGAACTCGTCCGACGTATTCCCCAGGCCGAGGATGACCAGCATCATCTGCGTGGCGGCGACGGCGCAGTCCTTCTCCGTGTACTGCGAGGCGAAGACGGCGTCGTGATCTTCGACGAGCTTCACGGTGACCGGCCTGCGGACCGGAACCGGGGTGGCGGCCGCGACAGGTCCGTGGGATGGGATCACTTCGGGCCCTGGGAGGCCTGGGCCCTCGGCGACCGCGGACGGCGTTGCACCGGCGGTAGCCGATGGGCGTGGCGTGACCACGACGGTCTGGAGCGTCGGCCGGTCCGGCGGGGGATCGATGAACAGGGCGACGCGCTCGACCACGCGGTCGAGTCGGTCCGCGGCGCCGAGCGCGTTCGTCCGCACCGCGGTGAAGCCGCTCAGCCCGGCCACGGCCACGACGAGGATCGCGAGCTGCCACCGGGGTGGGGCGCGCCGAATCGGCTTTCTGCTCATTGGCCGTCCATTGTGTGCCACCACGCGGATGTGCGCACCTCGCTCGGATGGGCCAGCATGGACCGATGCCGGTGCGTCGCGCGTTCGCTCCCCTGGTCATGCTGGCGCTGCTGGTCCTCGCGACCCCGTTTTCCGCCGCGCCGGTGGCCGGCCGAACGACGACGAACCTGGCGCAGCGCTACGAGCTCGTGGCCACGCTCGACATCGCCACCGGAGCGCTCGACGCGGTGCTGACGCTGACGCTCACCAATCGCGCGGCGGTCGCGATCGACCACGTCAACCTGTCCGTCATTCCGCGGGCGTTGGGCTACCTCGCGATGGACGAGCCCATCACCGCCGATGGCGTGGAGGTGACGACCTCCTGGACGACCACGACGAACCTCCGCGTCGAGCTCGCCGAGCCGCTGGCCAGCGGCGGCGCGGTCGTCCTGCGCGCCCCGTTCCACCTCACCATCGGCACGAGTGCGGCGCCGTTCACCGCGAGGCTCAGCCGCGAGAACGGCGTGGTGAGGCTCGGAGAGTGGTTCCCGATCCTCTCGCGCGAGCACGACGTGTATGGCATCGGCGACCCGCAGGTCTCGTTCACCGCGGACTCATCCGTGTCGACCTGACCACGACCACGCCGCTGCCGCGTGACGCCGTGGCCTGCCCGGGGCTCGTCAGCGCCCCCGAAGCGACCGGCACGTCCTGGCGCTGCGAGGCGCAGGACGTCCGCGACTTCTCCCTCGTCGTCAATCCGAGCTTCCGCCTGACGACGCGCACGGTGGGGGAGACGCGGACAAGGCGCTCACGGCGCTCATCGGCATGGAGGAGGCGTTCGGCGAGTACCCATGGCCGGACCTCGTCATCGCCGAGATCGGTGGGGGCGGCGGATTCAGCATGGAGTACCCGCGTTCCATCCACCTCACACGAACGAAGGTGACCGACTCGTACGTCACCTTCCACGAGGTAGCACACCAGTGGTTCTACGCCCAGCTGGGGAACGACCAGATGCGCGAGCCCTGGCTCGACGAGGGCTTCGCCGACTTCAGCGCGCGGTACCTGCTGCGGATGGGCGAGAACCAGTGCTCGGCGCGAGACGTCGACAGCTCCGTGTTCGAGTGGGCGGCCGGGCCGATCGCGGGCGGCGACTGGACGAGCTGCGACGGGTACTTCCACGCGGTCTTCTACAAGGGCACCGAGTTTCTCAACGCGGTCCGCGCGGCGATGGGCGACGACGCCTTCTTCGGTGCCATGCGCGAGTTCATCGACGTCTATCGGCACGATGTCGTCTCGGGCCGGAGGCTCCTCGACCACCTCCAGCGACGCACCGAGGCGGACCTCCTGCCCCTCTATCGCCTCTATCTCGGCGCGTACGACCGTCCGACTCCCATCCATCCCGATCCGGTCGTGGACGAGCGGGCACCGAGGCTGCGCTAGGGCGGTGAATTGAGCGTGGTGCGCGGGCGCACTGCCCCCAAGGTACGGGCGCATCCCCGGACCATTGGCCCATGGCTCAACCGGGACCTCTTACCTACTGTCGGTCGGAGACGGCGGAAGACCGCTGTCACAGGGCCCGGAACCGATAACGGCAAACCCATCGCAAGGTGGGGACGCAAAGCCAGGGATCTCCCCCGAGACCGCCCGGCTACCGAAACCGTGCAGCAGACCTGCGGAGGTTTCGGATGCACGCGCGATTCTGGCTCGACACTCTCATCCGTCGCGCCGTCGAGTGGGGCTACGCGGCCGCCTCGGGCACGACGACATGGCGACGCGGTCGCCCGACTTCGGAAACGCTGTGGGGGTCCGAATGACCCTGCAGCTCCTTCCGGAGGGCACCACCCGCGTGTCGCGCGGCCGGCCCTTCCCCGCACTCCTCGCAGGGATCCTCGCCCTCGCGCTGCTGCTGCCTGCCGTCCAGGCGGGACAGCTCGCCGGCGCGCTCATCTCGGTCATCGTCCGGGAGGCGCCGGGCTCCGGCAGCCTGCCCGAGCAGCTGGTCGAGTCGAGCGGCGGCACGGTGACCCGTGAGCTGCCGATCATCGGCGGCTTCGCGGCAGAGCTTCCTCGCGGCGCACTCGCGCGCGTCGCCGCCGATCCCGCCGTCGTTTCGATCACCCCCAACGCGCCGCTGCAGATGCAGGGCAGCAACTATTCCCCGGGCTCCGACGTGGGGTCGATGCACAGCACGATGCGGCTCATCGGCGCGAACTCGTTCTGGTCCTCCGGCTTCACCGGCAGCGGCGTCGACGTCGCGATCATCGACTCGGGCGTCAGCCCGGTCCTGGGCCTCAGCGAGGCCGGCAAGGTCATCCGCGGGCCCGACCTCTCCTTCGAGTCCCAGGCCGCCAACCTCCGCTTCCTCGACACGTTCGGCCACGGGACCTTCATGGCCGGCCTGATCGCCGGTCACGACCCGGGGGCGCAGGCGAACCTCGGGCAGGCAGTGACCGGATACTCCGGAGTCGCGCCCGGCGCCCGTATCGTCAGCGTGAAGGTGGCCGATGCCCACGGCGCGACCGACGTCTCCCAGGTGATCGCGGCGATCGACTGGGTCGTCCAGCATCGGCGCGACAACGGCATGAACATCCGAGTCCTCAACCTCTCGTTCGGCACGTACGGCGCGCAGCCCTACACCCTCGACCCGCTCGCGTTCGCGGCAGAGGTGGCGTGGCATTCCGGACTGTTCGTGGTGGTTGCCGCAGGAAACAACGCCCCCGCCAGCGGACGGCTCATGAATCCCGCCATGGACCCGTTCGTGATGGCAGTCGGCGCGGCGAGCCCGAACGGCACCGTGCCGACGCGCGACGACGTGCTCATGGCCTCGTCCGCACGCGGAGACGGCGTTCGAAATCCCGACCTCGTCGCTCCGGGCCGATCGCTCCAGGGCCTCCGCGTCCCGGGCTCCTATATCGACCAGACCTTCCCGGCGGGCCGGATCTCGGATCGCTTCTTCCGCGGCAGCGGCACGTCGCAGGCGGCCGCGATCGTCTCGGGCGCCGCCGCCCTCGTCATCCAGCAGCGACCGGCGATCACTCCGGATCAGCTCAAGGCGCTGCTGACGTCCACGGCGGACGCCCTTCCCGCGGCCGACGTGCGAGGCCAGGGAGCCGGGATGCTCAACCTCGGCGACGCGTTCCGGGCACCCACCACGCTGTCGGTGCAGGCATTCGCGCGCTCGACCGGCACCGGCTCGCTCGAGCTGGCGCGCGGCGGGAACCACCTCGTCCTCGACGGCGTGGTGCTGGAGGGCGAGCAGGACATCTTCGGCGCCGCGTTCGACTCGGCGACGATGGCCGCGCAGACGCTTGCGGGAACCTCGTGGACCGGCGGGACGTGGAACGGCTCCGTGTGGGCTGGACCCGGCTGGGCGGGCAACGAGTGGTCCACGATCGAGTGGGAGTCGGCGACCTGGTCCGGGAACGAGTGGTCGGGAAACGAGTGGTCGGCCAACGAGTGGTCCGGCAGTGAATGGTCAGCCAGCGAATGGTCGGCCAGCGAGTGGTCCGCCAGCGAATGGTCGGCCAGCGAGTGGTCCGCCAGCGAATGGTCGAGCGAGGGCTGGCAGACGATGGAATGGTCCTCGAGCCGGTGACCGCGGTCCGTCGCTTCGGGCGACGGACCAGCGACTTCGCGATCCGGCGCGGCATTCCGCCGGCGGTCCGGGTCTGGATGTTCATCGGGATCCTGGCGGCACTCGCCGTTGCGCTCTACGTCGGCGTCGTGCGCCACCTGCCTGCGCCGGAGGGTCCGTTCACCCTCCACTTCGTGGTGGTCGCCCTCGCGTTCTACGTCATCGAGATCAAGGTCGTCCACCTCCACTTCCGCAGGGGAGCGCACTCCTTCTCGCTCAGCGAGGTGCCGCTCGTCCTCGGGCTCTTCTTCGCCACACCGGGCGACGTCGTACTGGCGCACGCGCTCGCGGGCGGCGCCGCCCTCCTGATCCACCGGCGCCAGAAGCCGATGAAGCTCGCCTTCAACGTCGCCACCTTCGCCCTGGGGACCGGCCTGGCGGTGGCGATGTTCCAGATGCTCGCCCCGGGTGGGGGATTCGGCCCCGTGCAGTGCGCCGCGGCGATCCTGGCGGTCCTCGCGTCGAACTTCTTCGGAATGGTGAGCGTCACCACTGTCATCTCCCTGTCGGAGGGCCGGCCGCGGTACTCGAAGATGCGCCAGATGGCCCTGATGAGCACGGTCGTGGCGGTGACCAACGTCTCGCTCGCGCTCCTCGCGGTGGCGCTCGTCATCGCGGACGTCCGCGCGATCTGGCTGCTGACGATCCCGATGGCGATGCTCTTCATCGGTTACCGGTCATACCTCTCGGAGTACCAGCAGCACGAGATGCTCGAGCTGCTCTACGAGTCCAGCCGCATCATCCAGCGGTCCCCGGAGCTCGATTCGGCCCTGGTGGCGCTGCTCGAGCACACGCGGCTCATGTTCCGCGCCGAGCGGGCGGAGATCCGCCTCTACCCGATGTCGGAGGGCGGGCCGGTCCTCGCCACCTCGGTCGGCCCGGAGGGCGAGGTGGTGATGCAGCCGCAGGACTGCGAGCAGACCGAATGGCTCCGCGCCCGCCTGCTCGAGGAGGGGAAGGCATTCATCGTTCCCCGCCTCGAGGAGGGTGACGAAGACCCGGCGCCGCTCGGCCTGCGCGGCGCCATGGCGGCGCCGCTGCGCAACGACACCGGTCCGATCGGGCTGATGGTCGTGGCGAGCCGCATGGGCGCGGTGACGAGCTTCACCCTGGACGACCTGCAGTTGTTCGAGACGGTCGCCAACCATGCCGCCACCGCCCTGGAGAACGGCCAGCTCGAGCGCAGCCTCGCCCAGCTCTCGTCGCTCAAGGAGGAGCTCCGGTTCCAGGCGTACCACGACCCGCTCACCGGCCTCGCGAATCGGGCGCTCTTCATCGAGCAGGTTGACCGCCAGCTGAACGACGTGCCCGACGAGCTGCCGGTGGTCCTCTTCGTGGACGTCGACGACTTCAAGATGGTCAACGACAGCTTCGGCCACGGGACGGGCGACGCGTTGCTCGTCGAGATCGGCCAGCGACTCCGCGGATGCGTGCGGAACGAGGACATGGCGGCGCGCCTCGGCGGCGACGAGTTCGGGATCCTGCTCGTCGACGACTCCAAGCTCTCGCGAGCGCAGGGGATCGCCGAGCGGATCATCAGCGCGCTCCAGACCCCGTTCGTCATCGGCGGCAAGGAGCTCCGCGTCGGGGCGAGCATCGGCATCGCGGCCAGCACCGGCGCGGTCGAGGCGCCGCAGGAGCTGCTGCGGAACGCCGACGTCGCGATGTACATGGCGAAGGCCCGTGGAAAGGGGCAGGCGGCGGTCTTCGAGCCCGCCATGCACGCCACGATGATCCAGCGCCACGACCTCGGCGCCGCCCTCCATCGCGCCGTGGGCCGCGACGAGTTCCTCCTCCGGTTCCAGCCCGTCGTCTCCCTGGCGGAGGGAGTCACCGTCGGCGCCGAGGCGCTCATCCGGTGGCGGCACCCCGTCCGGGGGGTCGTGCCGCCCGCGGACTTCATCGGCGTCGCCGAGCAGAGCGACGTGATCCTGCCGATCGGGCGATGGGTCCTCGTGGAAGCCTGCCGTGAGGCCAGGCGCTGGGACCCGTCGCGCGGAGACGCCCCGTGGGTGAGCGTCAACCTCTCGGCCCGTCAGGTCCAGCAGGTCTCCTTCCTTGCCGACGTCGGCGCGGCGCTCGAGATCAGCGGCCTTCCGCCGGATCGCCTGGTGCTGGAGGTGACCGAGACCCTGATGATGCAGGACCCCGAGGGCAGCGCGGAGAAGTTCGCGGCTCTCAAGCGCATGGGCGTTCGCACCGCGATCGACGACTTCGGCACCGGGTACTCGTCGCTGAGCTATCTGCGCAAGTTCCCGGTGGACATCATCAAGATC
>JBDTWT010000036.1:0-11317 GCA_040006555.1 Chloroflexota bacterium | reverse complement strand
GGTCGGCCGAGCGGATGCCGACCATGGTGGCGATCGCGATCGGGAAGAAGACGATGAGCGCGCAGATCGCCACCCGCGCCAACAGCCCACCGCCGAACCAGATGTCGAGCAGCGGCGCAAGGGCGAGGATCGGCACGGCCTGGGCCGCCACGATGTAGGGGGAGAGCGCGCGCTCGATGAGGACGCTCTTGCCGAGCGCCGTCCCGATCACCACCGCCAGCGACGCCCCGAGGGCGAACCCCAGCACGACCTCCGAGAGAGTGGCGGCGGTGTGCTCCCACAGGACCCCGCTCTGGATGGCGCGCAGGGCACGCTCGGCGACGACCTCGGGGGCCGGCAGGATGAAGTCGGGATAGCCGCCGATCACGACCACCGCCTTCCAGATGAGCAGGAAGACCGCGAGGCTCAGGAGCGCTGCGCCGATGCGTCTCATGCCGGTGCCGCCCGATCGCGCCACGACCGCAGGTCCAGGTCGTGCGCCGAGGCAAGCGCGTCGCGCACCTCGGCCGCGATCTCCGCGGCGCGCGCGTCCCCGAGCAGGAGCCCGGGCCTCGGACGCGCGAGGTCGACGTCCACGACGCGCGCCACCTGCCCGGGACGGGGCGTCATGACGACGACGCGATCGGCGAGGGTGACGGCCTCGCTCACGCTGTGGGTCACGAGGACCACCGTCCGCCGGTCCTCGAGCCAGAGCTGCTGGAGCTCCGCGTTGAAGGTCTCGCGGGTGAGCGCGTCCAGGGCGCTGAACGGCTCGTCCAGGAGCAGCACCGGCGGATCGGTCACCAGCGCGCGGGCGAGGGCGGCACGCTGGGCCATCCCGCCCGACAGCTCGCGGGGACGCAGACGTGCGGCGCTCGCCAGCCCGACGCGCTCGAGGGCCACGAGCCCGCGCTCGCGCCGCTCCCCGGGCGCAGCTCCCGCGAGCTCGAGTGGCATGGCCGCGTTGTCGAGGGTGGTGCGCCAGGGGATGAGCCGTGGCTGCTGGAACGCCAGGCCGACTCTCCCGTCCCCCGGCCGTGGCGCCGCCTCCCCCACCCGGGCCGACCCGGCGCTCGGCGCCAGGAGCCCGGCGATCACCCGAAGGAGCGTGCTCTTCCCACACCCATTCGGGCCGATGACGGCGGTGAAGGATCCCGCCTCCGCATCCAGGTCAAGGGCATGCAGTGCCTCGACCGCGCCGTCGCGCGTCGCGAAGCGCACGCCGACGCCCTCGAGATGGACGGCGAGGCCGCGGGAGGCTGGTGCAATGGTGGGCGGTTGGTTGCGCATTGGCTCCGATGGCTCATCACCATCGCCGCGGGGCCGAGCCGCCGGGACACTCTCGGTTACGCGCCACCTCGCTCGCCGCGGTCGCGGCGAGCAACGAGGCACGCGGCGACGAGCGCCACGCCGTCGTCCTCTCCCATCCGGACTGTGACCGTCGGCCCTGTCTGCCCCGGCGAGCGCCGAGGGTCAGGTCGGCCTCATCGGCTCACGCCGAGGAGGTTCGCGGGCTGGCTCGTGCTGGCGAGCCGACCGCCGGTGGGGAGTTTCACCCCGCCCCGAAGACGATGGATCGTTCTGTTGTTCACGATGGTGGCACGCAGCCGGGCTCACCGCAACGGCGCCGAGGCTCGCCTCCGCTTTCCGAGGTACCAGCGCGCCACGAGGGCGGCGACGGCGAGGAGGATCGCGGCGTAGATGACGTACTCGAATGGCTTGATCGCGGCCTCGATCTGCGGGTAGTTCTCCCCCACCACGAACCCCGCGGTGATGAGCGCGAGGTTCCACGGCAGGGAGCCGAGCGTGCTGAACAGGAGGAAGCGGCCCATCGGCATGCGGCTGATGCCCGCGGGATAGCTCACGAAGGTCCGGACGAGCGGCACCATCCGGCCGAGGAAGACCGCCCAGCCGCCCCACCGATCGAACCAGCGGTCGGCACGGTCGAGGTCATCGGCGCCGATGCCGACGTAGCGGCCCCAGCGGTCGAGGATCGGCCGACCTCCCCAGGCGCCGATCGCGTACCCGACGAGGGCGCCCAGCACGCTGCCGGCCGTGGCGAAGGCGACCGCGAGCGGCAGGTTCCAGGGAAGGTTGGTGAGTGGCTCGACGATGGAGGCATCGGCCGCGGACTGGCTGACCTTCCAGCCCGCCATCGGCAGGATCACCTCCGACGGAATGGGAGCGACGACGGTCTCGAGCGCCACCGCCGCCGCGACGCCGAGATAGCCGACCGCGTCGTACATCTGGAGCACGAACGGGATGACCTCCCGGTCGATGAAGTCGAGCAGCGATCAGCCCTCGACCGGGCGCGCGGGAGGCTTCACCGGTTGCTGCCGTGCGGCCGACTGCGCGGCGTCCGCGGGTTCGCGGCGCGGGACCGCCACGCGACGCCGGCGGCTCGGCGCCAGCCCGGCCGCCGCCTCCGCCAGCTCCCTCGCGCGCGCGCGCTCGTCAACTCCAAGGACGTGGACGGCAACGAGGATCGCGACGAGCGAGCCGCCGGCCATCCAGCCGCCGAGGACGTCCATCGGGTAGTGCGCCCCGAGATAAACCCTCGTGGCGCTGATGGCGACGATGAGGACGGCGGCCACGCCGTACGCGATCTGGCCCTGTCGGTGATCGTTCCCCAGGCGCGCGACGCAGAACGCGGCGATGCCGTACAGGGCGGTGGCGCGCAGGGCGTGCCCGGCCGGGAAGTCGGCGATGTCGTCGAGGCCGATGTGGTTCACGTTGAGCATCGCGTTGATCAGGGCGCCGACGCTGATCGCATCCGACGAGGTGAAGTACTTGAGCGCCCACTCGATCGGGAAGCACAACGTCCCCAGTGCGAGCAGCACGGCGAGGTCACGCCGCCCACGGGTCAGCGCCAGCAGGCCCAGGACGGCGAACGCGGCGGCAACGAACCAGCCGCTGCCCAGCGCGCTGATGGCGACGATCAACACCTCTACCGGCGGGAGGTTCGCCTCGACCCAGCCGTGGACGGCGCGCACGACGTTCAACATGAGCCACTCCTCGGGAGCGGTGTAGCCGGTCGTGCGCTTCAGCATCACCAGCCAGAAGAGCGCGGGGAGCGTGATCATGGCCAGCAGGAAGGCGCCGGCGGGGCTGGGGACGGCACCTCCCAATCGGGTGGCGGCGTCGTCGCTCACGACGAGGCGCCTCATCGGATCGGGCAGCCCTCGCACGCTGCGTAGTATACGGACCGATGCCCCCGCTTCCGCTGTCCGGCCGGGATCTCACCATCGACAACGTGATCGAGGTCGCTCGCGGCCGGAGGGCCGTGGAGCTCGACCCGACCGCCGCGGCACGTATGCGGGCCTCGCGCTCGGTGATCGAGCGGCTCGTGAGCGAGGGGGCGACGGTGTACGGCGTGACGACCGGCTTCGGCGACCTCGCGGACGTGCGGATCGAGCCGTCGCAGACCGCCGAGCTCCAACGGAACCTCGTGCGCTCGCACGCCGCCGGCGTCGGGGACGCACTCCCGGACGACGTCGTGCGCGCGATGCTCGTGCTCCGCGCGAACGCCCTCGCCGTCGGCCTCTCCGGCGTCCGCGTGGAGCTCGTGGAGCTGCTCGTGGGCATGCTCAACGCCGGCATCCACCCGGTCGTCCCGTCGCGCGGCAGCCTCGGCGCGTCGGGCGATCTCGCTCCCCTCGCGCACATCGCCCTGGTGCTCATCGGCGAGGGAGAGGCGACCGTCGACGGCACCGGGCCCGGTCCCGGGCTCGAGGCGCTGAAGCGCGCGGACCTCGGGCCACTGACGCTCGAGGCGAAGGAGGGGCTGGCGCTCCTCAACGGCACGCAGCTCATGGCCGGCATCGGCGCCCTCTCGCATCACGACGCGGCACGGCTCGCGCTGAGCGCCGACGTCATCGGCGCCATGAGCCTGGAGGCGATGCTCGGGACGGCGGCGGCCTTCTCCGAGGAGTTGGTGGCCGCGCGCCCCCACCCGGGCCAGGTCGCATCGGCTCGACATCTGCGGGAGCTGCTCGCCGGCAGCGAGATCGGCCTGTCGCACGCGGAGAGCGAGCACCGGGTCCAGGACGCCTACAGCCTGCGCTGCATGCCGCAGGTGCACGGCGCCGCCCGGGACGCGCTCGGCGAGCTGGAGCGCGTCCTCCGCGTCGAGATCAATGCCGCCACGGACAACCCGCTCGTCTTTCCCTCGGGCGAGGTGGTCTCGGGCGGCAACTTCCACGGGGAGCCCCTGGCGCTCGCGCTGGATTACGCGACCATGGCGGTCACCGAGCTGGCCTCGATCTCGGAGCGGCGCACCGCCCGCCTGGTGGACGCGCACCTCTCGGGGCTCCCCGCCTTTTTGGCCGAGCGGCCCGGTGTCGAGAGCGGGCTGATGATCGCGCACTACACGGCGGCGGCGCTCGTCAACGAGCTTCAGACCCTGGCCCACCCGTCCTCGATCGATACCATCCCGACCAGCGCGAACCAGGAGGACCACGTGAGCATGGGCGCCACCAGCGCCCTCCACCTCCGCGAGGCGGTGGACCGCGCCGAGCAGGTCCTCGCCATCGAGGCGCTGTGCGCGGCGCAGGGGCTGGACTTCCGCGCTCCGCTGCGGCCGGGGGCCGGGGTCCGAGCGGCGCACGCGATCATCCGGGACCGTGTGCCGCACCTCGGCGCCGATCGCTCGCCCGCGCCAGACATCGCCGCCGTCCGGGAGCTTGTCCACTCCGGCGAGATCCTCGCCAACGGCGCGAGCCAACGAGCCAATGCCTGACCTCGAGTTCACGCTCGTCGACGAGACGAACTTCGACGAGATCCCCCTGCCCGCCCAGCCCGGGGCGCGTTGCCAGACGTGCGACTACTGGGAGCGGCTCGACGGCGGGCGAGAGCAACCCGGCGAGGGCACCCACCTCGCCGCTCGGGCAACGCTGAAGCGCAACCGGCTGCTTGCCGCGCGGACGCTGGCCGGGTCCTACGCGATGCTCGCCTACCGCGTCGACGCGGTGCAACGCACCGCGGTCGGGTACGCGCAGTTCGGGCCGATCAGCGCCTATCCCCGCGCCCAGTCGATTCGCGACCGCTACCCGCAGCTCCCCGAGTCACCGCCGCCGTGGGTCGTCACCTGCCTCCAGGTTTCAGCCGATGTCGCCGTGAGCACGCAGCGCGAGTCGGACGGCATCGCCCTCCTCGAGGCGGTGTGCGACGAGCTCGACCGGCGCGGCATCATCGCCGTCGAGGCGTATCCGGAGGGCGTCCCCGATCCGTGGCTGCCCTCACCCGGTCCGGCCTCGGTGTACGCCGCCGCAGGATTCGAGCGCGCGGCGGGCGACGAGCGCTTCCCCGTCTTCAGGCGGGAGCTCTCCGGCGAGACCGATGCGGACGCCTGGTCGGGCCTCCTCCGCGCGGCCGAGCCCGCGGACGATGACGAGGCCTGGCCGCTGCCCCTCCCGAAGGGGCCGAGCGAGGACGACCTCTTCCGGCTGCCGGAGAGGCCGAAGCGCCCGAACCCGTTCGGCGACGCCTGATCCGATGCCGGAGCCGATCCAGGCCGGCCTGTGGGGTGCGCTCGCGGCCTCTGCGCTCGTGCTCGCGGCGATTGCCGCGCTGACGCTGTCGGTGTCTCGAAGATTCGTCGCCCTCGTCATGGCATTCGGCGCAGGTGCGCTGGTCAGCGCGCTGGCATTCGACCTCGCCGAGGAGGCCTTCCGGATTGGGGGCACGCTCATCTTCGGGCCGGGGATCGCCGCCGGCGCCGTCGTCTACTACGTGGGCGACAGGTTGATCGATCGGATCGGACACAAGCGCGTGACCGAGGGTCAGACCAATGGACCGGCCATCGTCCTCGGCGTGCTGCTGGACGGGATCCCGGAGTCGCTGGTCCTCGGCGCGACGCTCATCGGTGGTGCGGGCGTCAGCCCGTCGTTCCTCGCGGCGGTCCTCGTTTCGAATCTCCCTGAGGGCCTCTCCGGCACCCGCGACCTCATCGACGAGGGCCATCCGCGCGGCTGGGTCATCGGACTGTGGCTGGCGGTCGTGATCGCCGCCGGGCTGGCCGCGGCGATCGGCAACGCCGCCTTGTCGGACATCGAGTCGAAGCCGCTTGCGTTCGCCCAGAGCTTCGCGGCGGGCGCGATCCTCACGATGCTCGCCGACACGATGTTTCCGGAGGCCTTCGAGAATGGTGGGGATCGGGTCGGGCTCGCCACCGCCCTCGGGTTCGCGGCGGCCTTCCTTCTGTCACGCACCTAGGCGGAGGGTCCAGAGCCGCCCCCGGCCGTATCATCGGTCCATGACGGCCCTACGCCCGATCAGCGGCCCGCGCGCCGTCCGCGCGCCTCGCGGGTCTGAGCTCTCCTGCCGCGGCTGGCCGCAGGAGGCCGCTCTCCGGATGCTCATGAACAACCTCGATCCGGAGGTTGCGGAGGACCCGGACAACCTCGTCGTCTACGGCGGGACCGGGCGGGCGGCGCGGAGCTGGGATGCCTTCGACGCGATCGTCGCCGAGCTCCGGCGGCTGGGAAACGACGAGACGCTCCTCGTGCAGTCCGGGAAGCCGGTCGGCGTCTTCAGGACCACGGCCGATGCGCCCCGCGTCCTCATCGCCAACGCCAACCTCGTGCCGCACTGGGCGACCTGGGAGCGGTTCCGCGAGCTCGAGCGAGCCGGATTGACGATGTACGGGCAGATGACGGCAGGCTCGTGGATCTACATCGCGACACAGGGAATCGTGCAGGGCACCTACGAGACGTTCGCCGAGCTGGCCCGCCAGCACTTCGGAGGCACGCTCCGCGGCCGAGCTGTCCTGACCGCGGGCCTCGGCGGCATGGGCGGCGCTCAGCCGCTGGCGGTGACCATGAACGAGGGGGCAGCCCTCGTGGTGGAGGTGGACGAGACGCGAGCCCGACGGCGGCTGGAGTCGAGCTTCGTCGACGAGATCACCCACGACCTCGACGAGGCGGTGGCGGCCGTGGACCGTTGGCGCGCGGACGGCATCGGCCGATCGGTCGCCCTCGTCGCCAACGCCGCCGACGTCCTCCCGGAGCTGGTGCGGCGTGGCTGGAGGCCCGACGTGGTCACGGATCAGACGAGCGCGCACGACCCGCTGGGCGGGTACGTGCCCGGCGGCATCGGCCTCGACGAGGCAGTCGCGCTGCGGTCAGCGGATCCAGATGCCTACGTCGAGCGCTCGATGGCGAGCATGGGGGTGCACGTCCGGGCCATGCTCGACTTCCAGAAGGTGGGCGCGGTGGTCTTCGACTACGGCAACAACATTCGTCAGCACGCCCTGGAGGCGGGGGTGGCGGACGCCTTCGACTTCCCCGGCTTCGTCCCGGCGTTCATCCGGCCGCTCTTCTGCGAGGGGAAGGGCCCGTTCCGCTGGGTCGCGCTCTCCGGCGACCCCGAGGACATCCTCAAGACCGACCGGGCGCTCATCGAGCTCTTCCCGGAGAACGAGAGCCTGCACCGATGGCTCCGCCTCGCCGAGGAGCGGGTCCCGTTCCAGGGCCTGCCCGCGCGGATCTGCTGGCTCGGCTACGGCGAGCGGGCGCGCGCCGGGCTGCGGATCAACGAGATGGTCGCCTCGGGCGAGCTGGAGGCCCCGATCGTCATCGGTCGAGACCACCTCGACGCTGGCAGCGTCGCCTCGCCGTTTCGCGAGACGGAGGGGATGCGCGATGGGTCCGACGCGATCGCCGACTGGCCGATCCTGAATGCACTGCTCAACACGGCCGCTGGTGCGACCTGGGTCAGCTTCCACCACGGCGGAGGCGTCGGCATCGGCTACAGCCTGCACGCCGGCATGGTCGTCGTCGCCGATGGGACGCCGGAGGCGGCCGCCCGCCTGGAGCGCGTGCTGACCACCGACCCGGGCACCGGCGTCATGCGCCACGCCGACGCGGGTTACGAGCGGGCGATCGAAGTCGCGCGCGAACGCGGCGTCCGGATCCCGATGGTCGAGAGCCCCCAGGAGCAAGCCTAGCTGGCGGTAGTGCATCAGTTTGCAATACCTAGCTGGCACGTATCTTGTGCCGGTCGCCGGGACGGCGTAGACTCCGTCGAAATCGCGGGGGGCGATGGCCCATGGACGCGCCGACGCCGGCACGCCACTCTGCGGCACGCATGAGGGAATCCCGAGCATGTCCCCCCGGCTCGTGCGCCTATGCCTGGCGCTATGTCTCCTCGTTGGCCTCTTCACCTTCGCCGCGCCTGCCGCCGCCAGCGGCCCGCCCGCGGCCCACGTAGCGAACGAGGTCCTCGTGCAGTTCGCCGAGGGGTCCTCGGGTACTGACCGCGACCGCGCCGCACGTAACGTCGGCGGCTCGCGCGCCGAGGTCATCCGCGGGTCGCTGGAGCTCGTGCGCCTCGCCCCGGGCCGGTTGGTGGCCGACGCGGTGCGGCAGCTTGCCGGGGATCGCGCAGTCACGTTCGCGGAGCCGAACTGGATCTACACGCACGGTGCGACGTCGAACGACACGTACTACATCAATGGCTCCCTGTGGGGGATGTACGGCGACCGCACCACGCCCACGAACGAGTTCGGCAGCCAGGCCGGCGAGGCCTGGGCAGCCGGGTCGACCGGCTCCGACAGCGTGCACATCGGCGTGATCGACGAAGGGATCGACATCAGCCATCCGGATCTCGATGACAACATCTGGACGAACCCGTACGACCCGGTCAACGGCGTCGACGACGACGGCAACGGCTACGTCGACGACATCCACGGCTGGGACTTCGTCAACAACGACAACACGGTGTACGACGGCAAGGGCCGGCGTGACACCTCCACCGATGCGCACGGCACCCACGTCGCCGGCACCATCGGCGGCGAGGGCGGCAACGGGACGGGCGTGGCCGGGGTGAGCTGGAACGTCACGATCATCTCGGCCAAGTTCCTCGGGAAGAACGGCGGGACGACCGCCAACGCCATCCGGGCCGTCGACTACATCACCGACCTCAAGACGCGACACGGGCTCTCGCTGCCTGCCACGAACAACTCGTGGGGCGGCGGTGGCTTCTCGCAGGGACTGTTCGACGCGATCGAGCGCGCCAACACGGCGGGAATCCTCTTCGTCGCGGCCGCCGGCAACGGCGGAAGCGACGGCGCTGGCGACAACAACGACGCGACACCGCACTATCCGTCGAGCTATCCCAACGACAACGTCATCGCGGTCGCCGCCCTTGCCAGCAACGGCACCGTCCCGAGCTGGTCGAACTACGGCGCCGTGAACGTCGACCTCGGTGCCCCCGGCGCGGGGATCTACTCGACCACGCCGAAGAACGGCTACAGGTCGTTCAGCGGCACCTCCATGGCCACGCCGCACGTCACGGGCGGCGCTGCGCTCTACGCGAGCATCGTCCCTGGAGCGACCGCGGCAGAGATCAAGGGCGCGATCCTCGCCGCCACGATTCCGACGCCGTCGCTCGCCGGCAGAACCGTGACGGGAGGTCGGCTGAACGTCAGCGGCTTCGTCGCACCGGCCGGGTGACCGCGGATCCCAACCGGCCGGAATCACGAGAGTTGGCATGAGGGTGCAGAGGTTCAGCAGGCTGGCGGTCGTGAGCGCTTTCGCCATCGGCATCCTGGTCGGGCCACCGGTAGCCCAGGCCACGCACGCGGATCCGGCGGCGCTGCCCGACCTCCAGATGGCGCCGCCGACCGACTTCAGCATCGAGCGCAGGCCACACGGCGTCCGCTGGCTGCGCTTCGAGACCACGGTCGTGAACCGCGGAACCGGAGCCTTCGAGGTGTACGGGTTCAACACCGGAGCCGATGCGGACGGCACCGCCGACGGCCTGTACGACTACGCCGTGACGCAGCGCATCCAGGACAGTTCCACCAGCGGATGGGCGGACCATCCGACCGCTGCCACGATGTTCTTCCAGGGCGACGGCCACAACCACTGGCACGTCGAGGGCCTCCAGCTCTGGCAGCTGAGCTTCAGCCGCACGATCGACCAGCCGAGCGACGTGCTGCGCACGGGCAGGAAGATCGGCTTCTGCTTCTGGGATAATTACCGGCTGCCCGGCGCCGGCTCCGCGGTCTACCATCCCTCCACGACATCGGCCTGCGTCAAGACCGCGACGAACATCGTGCCCATGGGCCTCTCGGTCGGCTGGGGCGACACCTACCCCGCCACCATCGCCTTCCAGTACGTCGACATCACCGGACTGCCGTACGGCGACTACTGGCTGACGGTCACCGCGGACCCCGATGGCGAATTCGTCGAGGCGAATGAGTCGAACAACACGACGCAGGTGCAGATCCGCATCAGCCGCAAGGGCGTTACAGTTCTCGAGACGCCGCCCTGGCCATAGGAGCCGTCACGGCCCGTCGCCCTTCAGCGCGTTCATGAGGCGCGCGTAGAAGCGCAGGTTGTGGAGCGTCGCGAGTCGCTCCGCACTGACATCCCCGACCTTGAAGAGGTGGTGAAGGTAGGCGCGGCTGTACCGGGCGCACGCCGGGCAGTCGCAGCCGTCCTGGACGGGCGCATGGTCCGCGCGGTACGGCGGATCCATGATCCGCACAGCCTCGTAGAACCGCTCACCGGCCTTCGGCCGCGACGTCGCCTTGCCCGGAAGGAACGCGTAGAGACGCCCATGGCGCGCGTCGCGCGTCGGGAGGGCGCAGTCGAAGACCGAGTAGCCGATGTCGAATGCGCTGACGACGTGATCGGGACGGCCGATGCCCAGCGCGTGCTTGGGAGCCTCGGCCGGGAGTGAGTCGGCGACCCAGCGCAATGGGTCGGCCAGAAGCGACCCTTCCTCGTCGAGCGGCCAGCCGCCAAACCCGTATCCGTCGAAGCCGATTCCCCTGAGCGCCGCGGCGCATTCCCGGCGCAGCCTCTCGACGCCGCCGCCCTGGACCACCGCGAAGAGGAGGGGCGGAGTCTGGTCCGGGCGCAGCTGTGCCGCGAGGCGCTCGTACTCCTCCCGGCTGCGGCGCGCCCAGCGGACGGTGCGCTCGACGGAGCGCTCCTGCTCGGGCTCCGGATCACTCGACGCCGTCGGATCGTCGAGGCACACGATCACGTCGGAGCCGAGCTGAAACTGGAGCTGCACGACGCGCTCGGCGGTGAGGGTCCACTTCTCGCCGGTCGTCGGCTCGCGGAAGATGACCTCGTTCGCCCGAATCACGCCGTGCGCGGGGTCCTGCCGAATCAGCGACCAGACCTGGAACCCGCCCGAGTCGGACAGGATCGGGCCATCCCAGGCCATGAACCGATGGATCCCGCCCGCCTGCTGGATCAGCTTGATCCCCGGACGACGGAGAAGGTGGAAGGCGTTGACCACCAGTGCGCCGATCCCCACGCCGCGCAGGTCCTCGCTCGTGACCGCACGGACGCCGGCGCGCGTCGCGTCCGGCATGAAGGTC